>NZ_KV786714.1:0-11251 GCF_001806955.1 Burkholderia sp. HMSC10F09 | reverse complement strand
CATCATCGGCACGATCGAGGGCATCGCGTTTCAGACCAACATCCTCGCGCTGAATGCCGCGGTCGAAGCCGCGCGCGCGGGCGAGCAGGGCCGCGGCTTCGCGGTGGTCGCCGGCGAGGTGCGTACGCTCGCGCAGCGCTCGGCGTCCGCGGCGAAGGAAATCCGCACGCTGATCGGCGAGTCGGTCGAGCGCGTCGCGAACGGATCGCGGCTCGTCGGCGTCGCGGGCGAAACGATGCGTGACATTCAGCAGGCGATCGCGCGCGTCGCCGGCATCATGACCGAGATCGCGGCCGCGTCGAACGAGCAGCGCGACGGCATCGAGCAGGTCAATCGCGCCGTGTCGCAGATGGATCAGGTATCGCAGCAGAACGCTGCGCTCGTCGAGCAGGCGGCGGCCGCCGCCGCGTCGCTCGAAGAGCAGGCCGAGGGCTTGCGGCGCGCGGTCGGCGCGTTCCGCGTCGCCTGAGCCGGCGCACGCGGCCGCGTCAGGCGGCCGTCAATTGCGCGGCGGCGCGCGCCGACGCGACGATCAGCAGCTTCATCGTCGCGCGCGTCGCGCCGACGAACAGCTTGCGGGCCGCGCGCGCGTCGAGCGACGCGAAGTCGACCTCGGTGAGGATCACGCACGGCGCCGACTGTCCCTTGAAGCGATGGATCGAATCGAGCAGCACGTCGCCGTCGCGATACTCGGGGTTGCCGAACAGGTCGTACGTGCCGGTGAAGCGCTTGAGCCGGTGCGGGCCGAGCTGGTCGAGCGGCGCGAGCACCGACCCTTCGCGGCCGCGGTACGACAGCACCGCGATGTCCTGCTTGCGAAAGCCGAGCGACAGCGCGTGCGTGATCGCGCGCTTGGTCGCGTCGATGCAGGCGTCGGCGAGCGTGTCGGCCGACGCGTCCGGTTCCCCGTATGCCGACACCGACGGATCGGACCCGTCGAACGGGCCGCCCGAGCGCAGTTCGCTCGCGAGCGGTTCGACGCGCCCGACGATGTCGCGCACGAATTCGAGCACGTCGCGCGGGCTGCGGTAGTTCGTCAGCGCCTTCAGCGTGACCCAGCCCGACAGCGCGACCGGCTCGCGCATGTACAGGTTCTGCAGCGGATCCTCTAGCCACCACCATGCGCCGTCCGCGGCGAGCAGCCGCTCGAGCGCGGCGGCCCATGACGCGTGGAAATCCTGTCCTTCGTCGACGATCAGCACGTCGAAGCGCCAGCGGCCGGCGATCGGCGTCTGCGCGAAACGCGCTTCGAGCTGCTCGAACGCGCCGGGCGCCTGGAAGTCCGGCACATAGCCGCCGTCGCGCGCGACCCAGTCGCACAGCTGGTGGTAGTTCGCGACCGTCGCGCCCGCCGGCGCGATCCGCGCGATGTAGTCGGCGAGCGGCCGGTTGAAGCAGACGTACAGCACGCGCTTGCCGGCCGCGACCGCATCGCGCATCGCCTGCACGGCGAGCTGCGTCTTGCCGGAGCCGGCGGTGCCCGTCACGCGCAGCCG
The DNA here is from genome assembly GCF_001806955.1 of Burkholderia sp. HMSC10F09. Taxonomy (NCBI): domain Bacteria; kingdom Pseudomonadati; phylum Pseudomonadota; class Betaproteobacteria; order Burkholderiales; family Burkholderiaceae; genus Burkholderia; species Burkholderia sp. HMSC10F09. The sequence continues at coordinate 9,755 of NZ_KV786714.1, read as the reverse complement.
GAACGGCGTGAACTCGAGCTGGCGCGCCCACGCGGCAAGGCCGCCCGACAGCCGCGTGACGAGCGTGCCGGCCTGGCCGACCAGCGCGCTCGTGTCGGGCGTCAGCGCCAGCTCGTCGGCGAGAAAGTGGTGGATCCTGGCGGCGTTCGGCAGCGGCGTTTCGTCTTCGGGCAGGATCTGCAAAATCACCTGCGCGAGCTGCGCCTTGCGCGACGCATCGACGATGCGGTCGGCCGCGACGCCGGCGATCGCGGTCTGGCGGATCGCGTAGTCCGGGCAATACAGCAGCGCGTCGATCCCGTAGACGCCCGCGCCGAACGCGGCCGTCAGCCGCCGGTGCAGCGTTTCCTGCGTGCGCGCGAGCTGGATCGCGACGTTGCGCTCGGTCTGCAGATACACCTTCACGAGCCCTTTCGGCGTCTCGCGCAGAAAACCGGCCTTCAGTTCGATCAGCAGCACGCGGCCGGCCGGGCTCACGACGACGAACGCGGTTTCGCCGAACACCGAAAAACCCTGGTCGGCGCGCGTCCAGTGCACGCCGTGGTAGACGGTGTAGCCGTCGGGCAGCGCGTGTTCGAGTGCGGCGAGCGTTTCGCGTTCGCGTTCGGCAGCGCCGGTCGCGGCGAGATTTTTCCAGTCGTCGGGGATGAGGCGGGCCATGGAGTCGGGCGGCGGATGCCGGCGTCGCGTGAACGGGTCCGGCTATTGTACTGACGAAGCCGCGGGCGGCCGCCGTGTGCGCGGTGTTATCCGCGTGCGAGCCGCTTCGCGAGATCGGCGCTGAGGATCGCCATGCGCGCCGGCTTCTCGTAGCAGACGACGTCGAACGTACGGATCACTTCGCTGATGTCGGCTTCGCTCGCGCGGCCCGTCAGCAGATCGCCGGTCAGCACGAAAATCGGCGCGCCCGGATTGTCGGAGGTGCGCACGGCCTTGATCGCGGTCGCGGCCGTGCAGTCGTCGAACAGCCACTCGGTGACGACCGCGTCGAACGCCTGACCCTGCAGCGCATCGACGAAGGCGGTCAAGCCGTCGAACGACGCCGTCGCGAAGCCCTGGCGCTCGAGATAGCGGCACAGCTCGGTCGCGCTCACGCGATCGGGATCGATGACCGCGACGACGAGCTTGTCGCTTTCCGCACGGCGCGGATAGATTTCGATCTTGTGCACGTCGTACGCGTTCTGGTACAACACGCCGGTGTGGCGCAGCACGCGCCAGCGGCCGTTCTGTTCGTACGCGACGAATTCGGGGCGCGCGCCGGCTTCGAGCGGCGCGCCGATCCATGCGGTGCACGGGATCTCGGCGACACCGGCATAGAGAATCGCGTCTTGCGAGCACGCGCCGACCATGCCGGGGTCGAGCGTCTGGGCGCCGAACAGCTGGGCGGCCGGTTCGCCGTACGCTTCGGCGACTTTCTTGATCTGCGCGAGTGTCCACGGGCTGCTGCCGCGCAGCTTGCGGTGGCCTTGTGAAAAACTCAGGTCGAGGATGCGGCACAGCTCGGTGGTCTGCTGGCGCTTGCCGATGCCGTTGCGGGTCATCAGCTCGCGCACGCGCTCGGCAACCGCGAGGGAGTCCGTGGTGATTGCTTCGGTGGTCATGCTACGGGAGCGGATCGGGTCGAATCGAATGACGTTCAGAACGACGCCTTGCGGCGGTCTCGGCGGACAGTCCTGACGGATGTCCAGTGGCGAGCCGACCGGCCACGCGCAGAAAAGATAACTTTACCGCAAAATGGCTTTCGCTCCTTGTGCAGATCGGTGCGTTTCTGTGAAAGGTGTATCCCGGCATTACGGCCGGGCATGCGTTAGCCGGACATTCCTACCGAACAAGAAATAATGACGACAATTTACCCGCTGCACGATGCGCTCACGCGCGCCGACGCGCCGTTTCCGACCGAAGCCGACGTCGTGATCGCCGGCGCCGGCATCATGGGGTGTGCGGCCGCGTACTACCTCGGACTGCGCGGCCTGAAGGCCGTGGTGCTCGACAAGTCGCGCATCGCCGGGCAGCAGTCGACGCGCGCATGGGGCTTCGTGCGGCAGCAGGGGCGCGAATCGGCAGAAGTGCCGCTGATGATGGCAGGCATGCGCATCTGGGAAAAATTAGAGGAAACACTCGGTTTCGATCTCGAATGGCGGCAAGGCGGCTGTCTCTATATTGCGGACAACGAAACGGATTGGCAGTCGTTCCAGGCGTGGCTTGCCGTCGCGCGCGAACACGGGCTCGATACGCGCACGCTGACGCGCGCGCAGATCGACGAACGCGTGCGCGGGCTGTCGACCGATGCGCGCACGCTCGGCGGCCTCTATACCGAAAGCGACGGCCAGGCCGAACCGCGCCGCGTGGCCGCCGCCTTCGCCGCGCGCGCGATCGAGTCCGGCGCACGCTTCTTCGAAGGCTGCGGCGTGACCGCGATCGAGACGGGCGGCGGCGCGGTGACCGGCGTGGCCACGGAGCGCGGCACCATCCGCACGCGGCGCGTGATCTGCGCGGCCGGCGCGACGAGTTTCCGGCTGCTCGACGGCGTCGGCATCCGGCTGCCGCAGCAGGCGGTGCGCGGCACCTGCATGCGCACCAATGTGGTGCCGCCGGTATCCGCGTCGACGATCTGGGGGCATGGCCTCGGCATCCGGCAGCGCAAGAACGGCGCGATCAATCTCGCCGACGACATGCAGGTCGACGTCGATCTGACGCTCGGCCACTTGCGCGGGCTTAGCCTGTTCTGGCCGGCGTTCTGGTCGCAGCGCGAGAAATTCCGTCTGCATCTGAACGGCGCCGCGTGGCGCGACGTGCTTGCGCGGCTCGGCGGCGGCCTCGACGCGATCGAGCCGCGCGATCCGTTGCCGCAACCGAACCGTTCGCATGCGCCGCGCGCGCTCGAAAAGCTGAAGGCGATCTTCCCCGTGCTGAAGGATGCGCAGATCGTCGAGGCCTGGGCCGGGCTGATCGACGTGCTGCCGGACGGGATTCCGGTGATCGACGCACCCGACACGCCGGCGGGCCTCACCATCGCGACGGGATTCTGCGGTCACGGCTTCGCGATGGGGCCGATCGTCGGGCGGCTGCTCGCCGAATGGATCGACACGGGCGCACCGTCGCTCGATCTGTCGGCGTTTCGCGCGCGACGTTTCGTCGACGGCACGATGGTGCCGCCGCGCAGCATGCTGTGACGGACGCGTGCGCGCCGCCGCATCGTAGAATCGAGCCCGCATCGTTCAGGAGACTTCCCGTTGGCTTCGCCTTCCGCCCAGCGTCGTTCACTGCGTTCGCGGCTGCGCCGCGCGCGCGATCCGTGGCAGGCGCCGCGCACACGCACGTTGTTTACGCGTCCCGCGACGTCGCCGCGCCGCACGCTGCTGTTTCGCCTCGGCGCGGTGCTGCTGCTGTGCGTGCTCGCGTTCTTCGCGCTGTATCTCGATCGCGACGGGCTGCGCGATTCGACGAAAAGCACGCCGATGAGCATCGCCGATCTCGTCTATTTCACGATGGTGACGGTCGCGACGGTCGGCTACGGCGACATCGTACCCGTCACCGCGCGTGCGCGGCTCATCGATGCGTTCTTCATCGTGCCGATCCGCATCGTCATCTGGTTCATCTTTCTGGGCACGGCGTATCAGTTCGTGATCCAGCGCGTCATCGAGGAATTCCGCATGAAACGGCTGCAAAAGCAATTGACCGATCACATCGTCGTGTGCGGCTACGGGCTGTCCGGGTCGATCGCGGTGCGCGAGCTGCTCGAAAGCGGCGTCGAGCCCTCGACGATCATCGTGATCGATGCGCAGCAGCAGGCGCTCGAAGCGGCGACCGCGCTCGGCGTGACGGGGCTGCTCGGCGATCCCGCGCAAGAGGATCTGCTGCGCCAGGCGCAGGTGCGCGCGGCGAAAGCCGTGATCATCTCGGTGACCGACGATCCGACCGCGATTCTGCTGACCTTGTCGGTACGCAGCATCGCGCCCGAGACGAAGATCGTCGTGCGCATCCAGGAGAATCTGTATCAGCGGCAATTGCGGCAGGCCGGCGCGGACGTGATCGTGTCGTCGACGAAGATCGGCGCGCTGCTGCTGGCCGATGCCGTGCATAGCCGCTATATCGTGCCGTTCGTGAACGACATGCTGTCGACGCGCGGGCGCGCGACGCTGGTCGAGCGCGAGGCGCTGCCGCACGAGGTCGGCTGCATGACGAACATGGTGCCGGGCGCGATCGTCGTCGGCCTCGATCGCTGCGGGAAGATCCAGTCGTTCTACGAAGATCCGCCATGCCGGATCGAGGCGGGCGATACGCTGGTCGTCATTCAGTCGGCGCGGATTCCGGATGCGGATGTTTGAAGGTTTTTTAAAACATGCCGGTTGAGCCTATGAGAACCTCTCATAGAAAATCCAAGCTTCACAGCCAGTCTGAAATCGTCCGACGCGTTCAGTCGGACAATTTCGTATCGCCCTAAAGTTTTCCCTCCGTATGCCGATACTTCCGGGTCGGGCGGCCGAATTAGGGCTGCCCGAAATAATCCGTTCAATTCGATAAGGAGAAAAAATGAGTATCGCGAGCGACGACGCCGTTCAGGGGGGCGGCGGGCTGATGTCACTTGGTAAGGCTTTCGGGTTCTACATGGCAGCCGTGGTTGCGTTGATTGCGGGTGCCGTGATAGCCGGCATAAGCAAGGCAGCGATCGTCTACTTTGTCGTTTATTTCGCCTGCGGTATTTTCTTGAACCGTACGGTGTTGCGAAATTTGATCACGTTCCATCCGGTCTATAACACGCTACACAACGTATTCTCGACTAAAGTCCGCGCGCTGATATTCTGGCCGATTTCCTATCTCGTCCTGATTGGCAAGATTGCGGTAGTCCGCGCGATCTGACCTGGCGCCGCCGAGCGCGGCACGACCTCACGTATCCGGTCTCGCGATGTCGACGCTCGATGCTCGGCAATGCGTCGGGCGATGAACGGGCGCAGTCGTGCCGCGCGGCCAAACCTACCCACGCCCCACAAACGGCATCGTCGTCGCCATGATCGTCATGTTCAGAATGTTCGCGTCCAGCGGCAGGCTGGCCATCTGCACGACCGCGTTCGCGACATGCGCGACGTCCATGCGCGGCTCCGGCGCCATGCTGCCGTCCGCCTGCGGCACGCCTTGCGTCATGCGTTCCGTGAGCGCGGTCGCCGCGTTGCCGATGTCGATCTGACCGCAGGCGATGTTGTACGCGCGGCCGTCCAGCGCCAGCGACCGCGTGATTCCGGTCACCGCATGCTTGGTGGCCGTGTACGCGATCGTCTCGGGGCGCGGCGAGTACGCCGAGATCGAGCCGTTGTTGATGATGCGGCCGCCTTGCGGCGTCTGCGCCTTCATGATGCGCCAGGCCGCCCGCGCGCAGAGGAACACGCCGGTCAGATTGGTTGCAACCACGGCGTTCCAGACGTCGAGCTCGTATGCGTCGAGGGAAACGGGCGGCGCGTTGCGTCCGGCATTGTTGAAAAGCACGTCGAGCCGGCCGAACTGCTGCTCGATCTGCGCAAACGCGTGGTCCACCGACACTTCGTCGGTGACGTCGGCGGGAAACACGTGTGCGTCGCCGCCCGCGGCGCGAATCGCTTCTTGCGTTTCGCGTAACGACGCTTCCGTACGCCCGATCAGCGCGACGGTGAATCCCGCGCCGGCGAGCGCGACGGCCGCCGCACGACCGATGCCGGATCCGGCGCCCGTGACGGCTGCGAATTGCTTCGAGACAGACATGGCTTGAATTCCTGCTAGGTTGAAGGGGGGCGCAGACGCACGCGCGATGTCGTCGCACGCTTCCGTCGCCTGTGACGCGACATCGTACGCGCGCCTATTTCTTTCGCGCCGGTCCCGATTTCCGCTGGCGCGCGCCGGCCTCCGCGAACAACTCGACGACGACGTCACGCAGCCAGCGGTTGCACTCGTCCTGATTCACCCGCGCGTGCCACAGCATATGAATCGGTGCGCCGGGTAGCGTCACCGGCAGCGCACGCCAGCTTAGCGAAAACGGCGTCGCGAGCTGCAGCGCGAGATGCTCCGGCACCGTCGCGATCAGGTCGGTGCGTTGCAGGATATAGCCGACGCTCATGAAGTGCGGCACCGTCAGCCGCACGTTGCGCGTCACGCGACGCCGCTTCAGCCATTCGTCCACTTGTCCATGGCCGGTCCCGGCCGACACCACGACCAGATGCCCGGCGTCGCGCCACGCGTCGAGCGTGAGCGGCGCGGCCTCGAGCGGATGCCCGCGCCGAAACAGGCACACATACCGTTGATCGAACAGCCTGCGCTGATAGAAGCCGCCCTGCAGTTGCGGCAGCAGCCCGATCGCGAGGTCGACGCGACCCTCGGCCATTTCGTCGCCGAGGTTCACGCTCGTGTTGCGCACGGTGTTCAGCACGATGCCGGGCGCTGTCTGCGAGAGGCGTTCCAGCAACGCCGGCAGGAACACGACTTCGCCGATATCGGTCATGCCGATCGTGATCGTGCGCACGGCGTGCTGCGGGTCGAAGCCGGTCTCGGGATTGAGCGCGGCGTGCAGCGTCGCGAGCGCGTGCGAAACGGGTTCGGCCAGACGCAGCGCGAACGGCGTCGGCACGACACCGCCCGGCCCGCGCACGAAGAGCGGATCGCCGAGCCGTCGACGCAGCTTCGCAAGCGCGTTGCTCACGCCCGGCTGACTCATGTTCATCTGCTCGGCGACGGTCGACACGCGCCGTTCCTGCATCAGCCGCTGGAACAGCAACAGCAGATTGAGGTCGAGGTCGCTCAGTTCCATGGTTGGCGTGGCTCCCGATTATTTCATTCAGTGATGAAGCGGATTCCATGCATTTTATTGTGGGATGAAACCCTGCTTCCGACAATACCGGTACGACGCCTGCGTTCGACCTGACCGCAGCGTCCGCCGCATCCCTGCGGAACCCACAATCTGAATATCGGAGACACCTTCATCATGCAGACGAATCTGACGATCGCGATCGTCGGTGCCGGCATCGGCGGCCTGACGCTGGCGCTCGCGCTGCGCGAGCACGGCATCGACGCGCAGCTCTATGAACAGACGAGCGAGTTGCGCGAAGTCGGCGCGGCCGTCGCGCTGTCGGCCAACGCGACGCGCTTCTACGAACGCATGGGATTGCGTCCGCAGTTCGACGCGGCGTGTGCGGAGATTCCGGCTCTCGTCTATCGCGACGGACGCAGCGGCGCGGTGATCGGCCATCATCGCGGCGAGCCGAGCTATCGGCGGCAATTCGGCGGCGCGTACTGGGGCGTCCATCGCGCCGATCTGCAGGCCGTGCTGTCGAAGGCGGTCGGTCTCGACTGCATCCATCTCGGCCATCGTCTCGTCGATCTCGCGCAGCATCCGGATCACGTCACGCTGAGTTTCGACAACGGCCGGCGCGTCGAGGCGGATCTCGTGATCGGCGCAGACGGTGCGCGCTCGATCACGCGGCGCTGGATGCTCGGTTACGACGACGTGCTGTATTCGGGCTGCTCGGGTTTTCGCGGCGTGGTGCCGGCCGAACGCATGGACCTGCTGCCGGATCCCGAGACCATCCAGTTCTGGATCGGGCCGCACGGGCATCTGCTGCACTATCCGATCGGCGACAAAGGCGATCAGAACTTCCTGCTGGTCGAGCGCCACCCGTCGCCGTGGCCGTCGCGCGACTGGGTCATGCCGGCAGAAGAGGGCGAGCAGCTGCGACTGTTCCGCGACTGGCATCCGGCGGTCGTGCAGATGATTACCGCCGTGCCGATCAGTCAGCGCTGGGGCCTGTTCCATCGGCCGCCGCTCGGTCGCTGGAGCCGCGGACGCGTGACGCTGATCGGAGATGCCGCGCATGCGCTCGTGCCGCACCACGGGCAGGGCGCAAACCAGTCGATCGAGGATGCGGTCGTGCTGGCGGCGCAACTGGCAAAGGCCGGGCCCGGCAACTGGCGCGAAGCGCAGGAAGCCTACGAACGCCTGCGCCGCGGTCGTACGCGCAAGGTGCAGTACGCATCGATCTCTGCCGCCGACGTGCTGCATCTGCCTGACGGGCCCGCCGCGCAGGCGCGCAATGCGCGTCTCGCCGAGCGCGATCGCGTGCTGCATCACCTCGACTGGATTCATGATTTCGACGCGCTCGAACAGGAGCCGAGCGAGCGGCAGGGCGGGACGTGGCTGTGAGCCGGGCAGACGCGATGTCGGCACCGTGACGCCGCGGTGCACCGCGGCGGCCGGCATTATCCGGATGGGTAGTTCGGCGCATGGCCGATCGACGTCGCGCGCGATGAAAAACGGGCGGCCAGCGCTGCCCGTCTCGCTTCACGCGCGCCAGCGCAGACGTCAAGCCCTGCCCGAGCAGCCCGCGCCGCACGTCCGATGTATGGCCGCCCTCGACGATGCGTAACTCGGCGTGACGCGGCTGCCCGGCGATCGCGCGCAAACGGATCCGCTGCGTCAGGCGCAATTGCGCTCGTCGTCATTCAGTCGGCGCGGATGCCCGATGCGAACGCTCGAACCGCGTCGTCGGCGCGCTGCGCGGCTTCGTCGAAACGCGCGAACGCATGCAGCAGCCTCACACGTAGCGCGCCGAGCCGCGGATCGCCGCGGTCGCGCGGCCGCGGCACATCGACACGAAACGCGTCGTCGAGCCGGCCCGGATTCGGCGCGAGCAGCAGCACGCGATCGCCGAGATACAACGCTTCGTCGAGATCGTGCGTGACGACGATCGCCGCCATCCGGCGTCGGCGGACGACGTCGAGCAGCAGCCGCTGCAGGCGCATCCGCGTGATCGCATCGACCGCGCTGAACGGTTCGTCGAGCAGCAGCAGATCGGGTTCGCCGAACAGCCCGCGTGCGATTGCCGCGCGCTGCGCCATCCCGCCCGACAAGGTAGCCGGCAACTGCTGCGCGACATCGGCCAGCCCGACCTCGTCGAGCAGCCGTGCGACGCTCGGCGCACGTCCGCCGCGCGGCCCGGCCGCGAAGCCGACGTTGTCGGCGATCGACAGCCACGGCAGCAGCCGCGGCTCCTGGAAAATCAGCCCGATACGCGGCGACGGCGCGGCGAGCGCGACGCCGTCGAGCGTCACGCGACGTGCCGGCGGCCGCGTCGCGCCAGTCGAGCCAGTGCAGCTCGATGCGCCGCATCGCGCCGTCGGTCAGCTTGCCGAGTAGCGCGAGCAGCAGGATCGCGCCGAATACGAGATCGGGGCGCCCGGTTTCGCGGCCGTCGCTGAGCAGAAAGCCGAGGCCGCGCGTGGCCGCGATCAGCTCGGCCGCGACCATGAACATCCACGCGAGGCTCAGGCCCGTGCGCAGGCCCGTGACGATCTGCGGCAGCGCGGCCGGCAGCAGGATCCGGCGGAACAGCGCGAGCGGGCGCAGGCGGTACAGCGCGCCGAGCTCGATCAGTTTGCGATCCACGTTGCGTATCCCGGCGACCACGGCGAGATGAACGGGGAAGAACGCGCCGATCGCGATCAGCGTGATCTTGGGCGCTTCGTCGATGCCGAGCCAGAGCAGCAGGACGGGCACCCACGCGAGCGACGGGATCGCGCGCAGCGCCTGGAACGTCGGCTCGAGCAGCGCGTCGATGCGCCGGCTCACGCTCATCGCCGCGCCGACGACGAGCGCGAGCGACGCGCCGATCGCGAAGCCGGCGGCGACCCGCAACGCGCTCGCGCCGACGTGGCGCGCGACGCGCGCCGCGCCCATTCGCGCGAGCGTATCGAATATCTCGCTCGGCGCGGGCACCAGATTGGCCGGCAACCCGCCG
>NZ_KV786713.1:0-8064 GCF_001806955.1 Burkholderia sp. HMSC10F09 | reverse complement strand
GCATCGAAGCCGCGCGCGCGGTCGGCCCGTTCGAGAACGTCGATGCGCTCGCGCGCCGCGCCCAACTCGAGCGTCGCGACCTCGAAGCGCTGGCTGCCGCGAACGCGCTCGCGACGCTCGCCGGCCACCGCCGCGACGCATTGTGGCAGGCCGTCGCCGCGGCGCCGGATCGCGATCTGCTCGCGGCCGCGCCGATCGACGAAGCGGAGCGGCCGGCGCTCGGCGCGCCGTCGGAAGCCGACGAGATTCTCGCCGACTACGACACGACCGGCCTCACGCTGAACCGTCATCCGGTCGCGCTGCTGCGGCCCGCGCTGCGCGCGCGGCGGCTGTCGTCCGCGGCCGAGCTGCGCGACCGTCCGGCCGGCCGGCTCGCGCGCGCATGCGGCATCGTGATCGCGCGGCAGATGCCGGGCACCGCGAAAGGCGTGCTGTTCATGACGCTCGAGGACGAAACGGGCTGCGTGAACGTGATCGTGCGCCCCGAGCTGCTCGCGCGGCAACGCCGCGAAACGCTCGATTCGCGCTTGCTCGCCGCGTCGGGCGTCTGGCAGGTCGTCAGCGACGTGAGGCACCTCGTCGCGCAGCATTTCGAGGACCTCACTCCGCTGCTCGGCGGCCTGCGCACGACGACGCGCGAGTTCCAGTGAGGCACCGAGCCGGCCGCCCGCCGGCACGCGTCGCCGGTGCATACCAGTTTCGCGAACTGGTTCTATTCTGGTCCCGTTTCTTGCGGCCTAAACGTGTCGTTCGAGCCCCCGGAATGCGCGCGCAGGCAGACCGATCCGGGTAAATCCCTATCCAGAATCGCGTTGTAAACAAAGGCTTTGCGCCAACTAAACCGCTTGCCGGGCAAGGCTCCCGGCGATTTTCGACGCGCTAATACCAGTTCGTTGACTGGTATTATGGTGGTTATATAATGCGTTCACTTTCGACGGCTCGCGGTCGTCGTCCGACACCCGGAGGCACATGGAAACCGGCTGGTCCGAACTGGCGCCCGATCCGCTCAGCGATACGCCGCTCTATCTGCAGCTCGCCCGCAAGCTGGCCGGCGCGATTCACGGCGGCACCTGGCGGGCCGGCGAGGCGCTGCCGTCGGAGCGCGCGCTGTCGGCGTCGGTCGGCGTCTCGCGGATCACGGCGCGACGTGCGCTCGCGCTGCTGGTCGAGCAGGGCCTCATCAGGCGCTCGCGCGGCGCGGGCAGCTTCATCACGCCGCGCGTCGCCGATCCGCTGTCGCGGCTCGTCGGCTTCACCGCGAAGATGCGCCAGCGCGGCTTCATGCCCGATTCGGTCTGGCTCGAACGCCGGCTGCGCGCGGCGACGCGCGCGGAGCTCACGCATCTCGGTCTCGCGCCGGGCGCGACGGTCGCGCGGCTCGAACGGCTGCGCCGCGCGGACGGCATCGTGATGGCCGTCGAGCATTCGACGCTGCCGGCCGCGGTCGTGCCCGATCCGCTCGCGCTCGGCGCGTCGCTGTACGAATACCTCGAAGCGCGCGGCATGAACGTGGTGCGCGCGCTGCAGCACTTTCGCGCGGTCAACGCGACGCGCGAGATCGCGAAGTGGATGGCCGTGAAGCCGGGCGCCGCGCTGCTCGTGATCACGCGTATCGGCTACGGTGCCGACCAGCGCGCGATCGAAGTGACCGAAACGTATTGCCGCGACGACTACTACGACTTCGTCGCCGAACTGAAACGCTGACGCGCGACACTGCGCGCCGACATGCAACCGATTCGCACATCACGACGCGGATGCCCGCGTCACCCGATCCTCAAGAGAACGTCATGCTGACTGGCAACATCCTGACTCCCGACGGCTGGATTCACGGCTCGCTCGACAGCGAGAACGGCCGCATCACCACCCTCGACGGCGCGCCCGCCGATCCCGCGAAGAACGACGCGCCGTACATCCTGCCCGGTTTCATCGACCTGCACGTGCACGGCGGCGGCGGCGCCGACGTGATGGAAGGCGGCGACGCGATCGAGACGATCGCGCGTACGCACGCGCAATTCGGCACGACGAGCCTGCTCGCGACGACGATGACCGCGCCGCGCGACGAACTGATGGAAGTCGTCGCGAACCTCGGCACCGCGGCGCGCATGCGCACGCCCGGCGGCGCACGCGTGCTCGGCGTGCATCTCGAAGGCCCGTACATCAATCCCGGCAAGCTCGGTGCGCAGCCGGACGCCGCCGTGTCGGCGGTGCTCGACGAAGTGCTGAAGTATCTGTCGATCGCGCCGATCCGCGTCGTCACGCTCGCGCCGGAAATCGCCGGCCATATCGAGATCATCGGCGAGATGGCCGCGCGCGGCGTGCGCGTGCAGCTCGGCCACTCGCTCGCGACGTACGACGATGCCGTCGCAGCGCTCAAGCACGGCGCGTGCGGCTTCACGCACCTGTTCAACGCGATGTCGCCGCTCCATCACCGCAATCCCGGCCTCGTCGGCGCGGCGCTCGCGCACGCCGAATACGCGGAAATCATTCCCGATCTGCTGCACGTGCATCCGGGCGCGATCCGCGCGGCGCTGCGCGCGATTCCGCGACTGTACGTCGTGACCGACAGCACGTCGGCGACCGGCATGCCCGACGGCGAATACCGGCTCGGCAGCCAGCACGTGACGAAGTGCCTCGGCGGCGTGCGTCTCGCCGACGGCACGCTCGCCGGCAGCACGCTGACGATGGACCAGGCATTGCGCAACCTCGTGTCGCTCGGTCTGCCGATCGCCGACGTGTCGAACCGGATGTCGCGCTATGCGGCCGACTACCTCGGTCTCGCCGATCGCGGCCGCCTCGAGCGCGGCGCGTGGGCCGACCTCGTCGTGTTCGATCGCGACCTGAACCTCACCGCGACCTACGTCGAAGGAGAATCGATTGTCGAATATGCTTAACGAAGCGCGCGAGTCCGCCCGGGTCGTCGCCGCGCAGCTTGCCGACACGACGCGCGTCGAAGCGCTCGCCGGCCAGCTGATGGATCATCCGCCGGCCGTCGCGCTGACGGTCGCGCGCGGCAGCTCCGATCATGCCGCGAGCTATTTCGCGAGCCTGACGATGAGCCGCCTCGGCGTGCCGGTCGCGTCGCTGCCGATGTCGGTCGCGACGCTGCAGCAGGCGCCGCTGAAGGTGCAGGACCAGCTCGCGATCGCGTTCTCGCAGTCGGGCAAGAGTCCCGATCTCGTCAATACGATGACCGCGCTGCGCGAAGCCGGCGCGCGCACGGTGGCGGCCGTCAACGTGCTGCCGTCGCCGCTCGCCGACGCGTGCGAGCATCAGTTGCCGCTGTTGGCCGGCCCCGAGCTGTCGGTCGCGGCGACGAAGAGCTACATCGCGATGCTGTCGCTGTCCGCGCAGATCGTCGCGTTCTGGCAGCGCGACGCCGCACTGATGACGGCGCTGCGCGGGCTGCCCGACGTGCTCGCGCAGGCGGGCGCGCTCGACTGGTCGCCGGCCGTCGACGCGCTCGCCGGCGTCGAGCGGATGATCGTGATCGGCCGCGGCCTCGGCCTCGCGATCGCGCAGGAAGCCGCGCTGAAGCTGAAGGAAACGTCCGGCATCCAGGCCGAGGCGTTCTCGAGCGCGGAGGTGCGTCACGGCCCGATGGAACTGATCGACCGCGACTACCCGCTGCTCGTGTTCGCGCCGCCGGGCCCCGAGCAGACCGGCCTGCTGCAGCTCGCCGACGACATGCGTGCCCGCGGCGCGGCCGTGCTCGTCGCGGCGCCCGCCGGCACGCCGGGCGCGACGCTGCCGCTCGCATCGTCCGCCCATCCGGCGCTCGACCCGATCGCCGCCATTCTTTCGTTCTACGTGATGGCGGCCGAGCTTGCCGTCGCGCGCGGCCGCAATCCCGACACGCCGCGCCACCTGAACAAAGTCACCGAAACGCACTGATAGCCGAGACAGCCGATGAGACGCGCCGAGGAGTCCCAGTTGAAGAGTTCCACCCACGATCAGATCGTCCTGCTCGCCCCGCTGACGGGGCCGATCGTCGCACTGGCCGACGTGCCCGATCCGGTGTTCTCCGGCGGGATGTTCGGCGACGGCATCGGCATCGATCCGCTTGCCGGCAAGCTGGTCGCACCGTGCGCGGGCATCGTGTCGCATCTCGCGCGCACGGGGCACGCGGTGACGATCACGACGTCGCACGGCGCGGAAGTGCTGCTGCACATCGGCATCGACACCGTCGAGCTGAACGGGCAGGGCTTCACCGCGCGCGTCGAAGCCGGCGCGCGCGTCGAAGCGGGCGACCTGCTGATCGAGTTCGATCAGGACGCGGTCGCGCGCACTGCGCACTCGCTGGTATCGGTGATCGCGATCGCGAATTCCGATGCGTTCGACGTGATCGAGCGCGCGAGCGGTTTCGCGACGGCCGGCGAGACGCCGCTGCTCACGCTGCGCGGCAAGGGCGAGGCCGCCGCGCAGGCCGCGCAGGCGGGCGCAGCCGCGATGAACGAAGTGCGGCGCGAGCTCGTGCTCACGCAGCCCGGCGGCCTGCATGCGCGGCCGGCCGCGCGTGCGCGCGAAGCGGCGCGCGGGCACGACGCGCACGTCGAAGTGCATTTCGACGGCCGCAAGGCGCCGATCGAAAGCGTCGTCGGCCTGCTCGGTCTCGGCGCGGGCGAACGTGCGACGGTCGTGCTCGTCGGCCGCGGCGCGCATGCGCAGCAGGCCGTCGATGCGGTTGCCGCCGAGCTGCTGCGCGAAGCGCACGGCGAGGCCGAGGAAAAGCCGGCGCGGCTGACTTCGCCGGCGCCGCAGCCGGTCGCGAACCGCAGCGGCGCGCCGCTCGCGCCGAACACGCTCGCCGGAGTCTGCGCGGCGCCCGGCATCGCGGTCGGCACGCTGGTGCGGCTCGACGACGCCGACATCGTGCCGCCCGAACAGGCCGCAGGCACGCCGGCCGCGGAAAGCCGCCGTCTCGATCAGGCGCTGAAGACCGTCGATGCGGAACTCGACGGCACCGTGCGCAGCGCATCGGCGCGCGGCGCGGTCGGCGAAGCGGGCATCTTCGCGGTGCACCGCGTGCTGCTCGAGGATCCGACGCTGATCGACGCGGCGCGCGACCTGATCAGCCTCGGCAAGAGCGCGGGCTTCGCCTGGCGCGCGACGATCCGCACGCAGATCGACACGCTGTCGAAGCTCGACGACGCGCTGCTCGCCGAGCGCGCGGCCGACCTGCGCGACATCGAGAAGCGCGTGCTGCGCGCGCTCGGCCACACGAGCGGCGCGGTACGCGCGCTGCCCGACGAGGCCGTGCTCGCGGCCGAGGAATTCACGCCGTCCGATCTGTCGTCGCTCGATCGCGCGCGCGTGACCGCGCTCGTGATGGCGCGCGGCGGTGCGACCTCGCATGCGGCGATCATCGCGCGGCAGCTCGGCATTCCGGCGCTCGTCGCGGTCGGCGACGCGCTGTACGCGATTCCGGACGGCACGCAGGTCGTCGTCGATGCGAGCGCCGGGCGGCTCGAACATGCGCCGACCGCGCTCGACGTCGAACGCGCGCGCCACGAGCGCGAGCGTCTGGCCGGCGTGCGCGAAGCGAACCGCCGGATGGCCGGCGCGGCGGCCGCGACCGCCGACGGCCGCGCGATCGAAGTGGCCGCGAACATCGCGACGCTCGACGACGCGAACACCGCCGTCGACAACGGCGCGGATGCAGTCGGCCTGCTGCGCACCGAGCTGATGTTCATCCACCGGCAGGCCGCGCCGACGATGCTCGAACATCAGCAGAGCTATCAGGCGATCGTCGACGCGCTGCAGGGCCGCACCGCGATCATCCGCACGCTCGACGTCGGGGCCGACAAGGAGGTCGACTACCTGACGCTGCCGCCGGAACCGAATCCCGCGCTCGGACTGCGCGGCATTCGCCTCGCGCAGCTGCGTCCCGATCTGCTCGACGATCAGTTGCAGGGCCTGCTCGCGGTCAAGCCGTTCGGTGCGGTGCGCATCCTGCTGCCGATGGTCACCGATGCGGGCGAACTGGTGCGGCTGCGCAAGCGCATCGACGAATTCGCGCGCGCGCAGGGCCGCACCGAGTCGATCGAGGTCGGCGTGATGATCGAGGTGCCGTCCGCCGCGCTGCTCGCCGATCAGCTCGCGCAGCATGCGGATTTCCTGTCGATCGGCACCAACGATCTCACGCAGTACACGCTCGCGATGGACCGCTGCCAGCCCGATCTGGCCGCGCAGGCCGACGGGCTGCATCCGGCCGTGCTGCGCCTGATCGACCTCGCGGTGCGCGGCGCGGAAAAGCACGGCAAGTGGGTCGGCGTATGCGGCGCGCTCGGCGGCGATCCGCTCGCGGTGCCGATCCTCGTCGGCCTCGGCGTGACCGAACTGTCGGTGGATCCGGTATCGGTGCCGGGCATCAAGGCGCGCGTGCGCCGTCTCGATTACGCGTTGTGCCGTCAGCGTGCGCAGGACCTGCTCGCGCTCGATTCGGCCCACGCGGTCAGGGCAGCAAGCCGCGAGATCTGGCCGCTCGACTGAGTCGTCGGCGGCGGGCTCGCGGCCCGTTTTACTACGAAAGCAATCAAGTCAACGACGAGACAATGGACTGGAGGACTGAATGGACGGGAATCCGTTTCTGAAGATACAGAGCCTGGGACGGGCGCTGATGCTGCCGATCGCGGTGTTGCCGGTCGCCGGCATCCTGCTGCGGCTCGGGCAGCCGGACGTGTTCAACATCAAGATGATCGCCGATGCCGGCGGCGCGATCTTCGACAACCTGCCGCTCTTGTTCGCGATCGGCGTCGCGGTCGGCTTCGCGAAGGACAACAACGGCGTCGCGGCGCTCGCGGGCGCGATCGGCTATCTGATCGAAACCGCGATCATGAAGGACATCGACCCGAAGCTGAACATGGGTGTGCTGTCCGGCATCATCGCGGGTGTCGTGGCCGGCCTGCTGTACAACCGCTACAAGGACATCAAGCTGCCCGACTACCTCGCGTTCTTCGGCGGCAAGCGGTTCGTGCCGATCATCACGGGGCTCGTATGCGTGGTGCTCGGCATCGTGTTCGGCTACGTGTGGCAGCCGATCCAGCATGCGATCGATGCGGCCGGGCAGTGGCTGACGACGGCGGGCGCGATCGGTGCGTTCGTGTTCGGCTTCCTGAACCGGCTGCTGCTCGTCACGGGGCTGCACCACATCATCAACTCGCTCGCGTGGTTCGTGTTCGGCAACTTCACGCCGCCCGCCGGCGGCGAGATCGTGCACGGCGACCTGCATCGCTTCTTCGCGGGCGATCCGACCGCGGGCACCTTCATGGCCGGCTTCTTCCCGATCATGATGTTCGGCCTGCCGGCCGCGTGTCTCGCGATGCTGCACGAAGCGCCGAAGGAGCGCCGCGCGATGGTCGGCGGCCTGCTGTTCTCGATGGCGTTGACCTCGTTCCTCACGGGCGTGACCGAGCCGATCGAATTCAGCTTCATGTTCCTCGCGCCGGTGCTGTACGTGATCCACGCGGTGCTGACGGGGCTGTCGCTCGCGATCTGCCAGATCCTCGGCGTGAAGCTCGGCTTCACGTTCTCGGCCGGCGCGATCGACTACGTGCTGAACTACGGGCTATCGACGAAGGGCTGGATCGCGATTCCGCTCGGCATCGCGTACGGCATCGCGTATTACGCACTGTTCCGCTTCTTCATCCGCACCTTCAACATGGCGACGCCGGGCCGCGAGCCGGCATCGGCCGATGCGGCGAGCGAATCGTATGCATCCGGCGGCTTCGTCGCGCCGGCCGCCGGCGCTGCGGGCGCTGCGACGGCCGCGGCCGCCGCGCCGCGCGCGCAGCGCTATATCGCGGCGCTCGGCGGTGCGGGCAACCTGAGCGTCGTCGATGCATGCACGACGCGTCTGCGTCTGACCGTCGTCGATCCGGCGAAAGTGTCGGAGCCGGAGCTGAAGTCGATCGGTGCGCGCGGCGTGCTCAAGCGCGGCGGCAACAGCGTGCAGGTCATCATCGGGCCCGAGGCCGACATCATCGCGGACGAGATGCGCGCGGCGATCGGCGGCGGCGCAGCAGGCGCGGCCGTGAACGCGACGGCGCCTGCGGGCGCCGTCGCGGA
>NZ_KV786712.1:8081-13984 GCF_001806955.1 Burkholderia sp. HMSC10F09 | reverse complement strand
GCCGCGCCGGAAACCGATAGCGTCCGTGATACCTCGACTAAAGTCATTCCGATGCCCCTTCAATCAATTGAGTCACTGATCGTATGCAATACGTTTTCCATAACGCCTGCCCGGCGCTGCGCTACTTCCAACCGTTAACAATGGGTTGGGAATTTCCAAAAAATAGAGAAAACAACAAATAAACAATCACGCACATCACAGAGACAAGGCCGGCAAACATTCCCCCTGCAAAACGCTTTTCTCCGCGCACTGCAAAGAATGCGGCAACCGCGACCACTGCAATCGGGGGCGCGAGAAAAAAGTACCCGCGCCAAAACAAGTTACGTATCGGATCGATAGAAGTAACGGTCCAATACGCCGCGATAAAGACCACCCAGGCGAGACAAAAGCCGCGAAGTGCAGGGCTTCCACGAGACGGTTCCGGCGTATGATCAGTCAGGTTTTCCATATCAAATTCGAGTCAAGCGAGTGCCAAGATTGAATCAATTCGTCATCCAGCGCGTTCTTCCTATCGTCCTATGTGCGTACGCCCCAAAGCTCAAGCTTCAATGACGGAAACTCCCCCGCCACATGCAACGCGATCCCGCCGTGACGCACCACCTCCTTCCACAGCGCCCCGCCCTGTGTCAGCTCGTAATAGATATATCCCGCGTTGAACGGAATCTGCCGCGGCGGCACCGGCAGCGCCTGCATGCCGATACCCGGCAAATGACTGCGCACGAGGCTCGGCAGCTTTTCCGACGGCCCCGCCTTCACCTGCGCGAGAAACTGCTGACGCAGCACGTCGGGCGGCATCGCCGCATGCACGGCGAGCACCAGCGAAGCGAAACCCTGCATATCGGCCGGATCGATCACTGCATTGCGCATGCCGTGCCCCCGATCCTCGAGCGCGATGCTCTGCGCGCTACGCACGAGCACGGCATTGAGCAGCCGGTGCGTGTCGTCGACGAGCGGCTTCAGGCAAAGATGCGGAGTCGTATGCCGATAAGGCGGATGCGTATCGAGCGGCCGGCGCGTGTCGGTGCGTAGATGGGTCGACAGCTCGCCCGCCATCGCGATCAGCAGCGTGTAGACCTCCGCCGGCGACGTGGTCGGCACGCGCAGCATGTGCTGCAGCAAGGGCTCGTACCGGTTGAGAATCTGCAACAGCAGGTAATCCGTAACCGTCGCCGCGCTCGCGGTCGTGTCGTCCGTGCCGGCCAGCCGCTGCGACAGCGCATTTGCGCGCAGATGAGCGAGATCGTGGATCTTCGTGACCCAGCTCGTCAGCAAATCGCTCGCGCCATAGCCCGATACGGGCGGCACGATCGTGTCGTCCAGTTCGATGCTGCCGTCCGCGCGAATGGTCTTTACACTCGTCAGTGCAAGACCGATCCATGCGTTGCCGAGCTCCTTCTCCGGCACCAAACGCAGCCGCAGGTTCGACAGCTGGACGGACTCAGGCGCCAGCCCGACCGAATTCGAGTCGCGCAGCTCGGCATCGAACACTTGATAGCGCGCCATCGAATCGGGCGTATCCTCGAACGTCGTTTCCTCGCAGTTCGGCAAACGTACCGGCACGGCCAGATAGATCACCTGGTCGAGGTGTTCGGGACGAACGGTCAACGGCGGCGGCAGCGGCGTATTGCCCGGCGCATCGAACGGCGTGCCGTCGGCGAACACGCCGGCGGCCGACTTGACGATCACTTTCCCGAGCGCGAGCGACTCCAGATCGAGCGCGTAATGCACGAAACCGAAGAAAAACGGCGACAGCGGCGCCGCACGCATGTGCGCGTATCTCTCGAAGTAGCGCTCCTGTTGCTGGAAAAGCTGCGGTCTGAAAAACAACCCTTCCTGCCAGGCGACCTTGGCGTACCAGCTCATACGTCTCGTCCGTTTCGTTGCACGACGTGTTTCATTTCTTCGTTTCCTCGATCGCGACGGCCTTGGCCGAGAGATCGACAGTCAGTTTCAGCTTCGGTGTAACAAGCCGGTACCACGCCTTGTCGGGCGCGGCAGGCATCGTGTAGACCGACCGCCATACCGCATTCGGCAGATCGCGATAGGCCGCGATCACACCGATGGCAGTCGTTTCCGGATCGGGCCGCCGGACAACTTTCCGATGCTCGCCGGGGCGCAACTGGAATTGGTCGCGCTTGACGACGTCGGCCGCCAGCACCGTCTTCTCCTGTGTTTCCAGCGAAAAGAAATCCGCCGCTTCGAATGCGTTGCCGTTCTTCAGCTCGTAGAGACGCACCACGATCGGCGCCGCGTGCCCGCGATCGTCCGGATTCACGTCGGATGCCGCGTTGATGGCCAGTTCGAGCCGAATCGGCGCCTTCGGCTTCGGTTCGCCGCTCGCGCAGGCCGAGAGCAGCACGACGACGGCGAGCGAAGCGGCGGTCAGAATCGAACGCATACGGAATTCACCTCGATGAACTGCGAATGCGCCGCACGCGGAGAACGCGAATGCGCTGCCGCGCGCGACGCATCGCGCTTACGCTTCCTTGTTGCCCTTGATGTCGAAGCTCGCCGTGACGGCGCCGCCGCTGCCGCCCTGTGCGTTCTGCACGACATACTCCTGCTTCACCTTCGAGAACGACAGCGACACCGTCTCGCGGCTCTTTTCCTCGCCGGCCTTGCTGCCCGACGGCTTTACGCGCGTAACGATCACGTCGCTCATCGTGAGCTTCAGGTATTCGAGCGGGTTGCCGCCGGCCTTGCGCATCACCAGCACGGCCTGGTCGATGTGCTTGCCCGTCAGCGCGTACTTCATCAGGTTCGGGCTCGCGCGATCGATGTTGTGTTCGAACGTGAGGTCCTTGACGGTCGCCTTCCCGGCGCCGCCGCCGCTCCCCGAATGCATCGACGATTCCTGCAGGATTTCCCAATCCCAGTTCAGGATCTCGATCTCGTCCTTGTGCTTGTCGTCGAGCGATTCGCCGTTGATGCCGTCGATCTTCAGAAAAATGTCCTGTGCCATGCGTAGTACTCCTTTTAGTGAACGTTGGAATCGGGCCGATCGTCGTCTGCCGAAGCCGTCCGATGCGGCCCTGCGGGATCTGCCGGGTGCTTAAGCGGCTTCCTTGATCGACGGCAGCTTCGTCACGAGCCGCAGCGAAACGGTCAGCCCTTCGAGCTGGAAGTGCGGACGCAGGAAGAACTTCGCCTGGTAGTAGCCGGGGTTGCCTTCGACGTCCTCCACCAGCACCTCGGCCGCCGCGAGCGGCCGGCGTGCCTTCGTGTCCTGCGACGAGTTCGCGGGGTCGGCGTCGACGTAGTTCATGATCCATTCGTTGAGCCAGCGCTGCATGTCTTCGCGCTCCTTGAACGCGCCGATCTTGTCGCGCACGATGCACTTCAGGTAATGCGCGAAGCGCGAGCAGGCGAACAGGTACGGCAGGCGCGCCGACAGATTCGCATTCGCGGTTGCGTCGGGATCGTGATACTCGGCCGGCTTTTGCAGCGACTGGGCGCCGATGAAGGTCGCGTGATCGGTGTTCTTGCGATGCACGAGCGGGATGAAGCCGTTCTTCGACAGCTCGGCCTCGCGACGATCCGAAATCGCGATCTCGGTCGGGCACTTCATGTCGACGCCGCCGTCGTCGGTCGGAAACGTATGGCACGGCAGGTTGTCGACCGTGCCGCCTGATTCGACGC
The DNA here is from genome assembly GCF_001806955.1 of Burkholderia sp. HMSC10F09. NCBI lineage: Bacteria > Pseudomonadati > Pseudomonadota > Betaproteobacteria > Burkholderiales > Burkholderiaceae > Burkholderia > Burkholderia sp. HMSC10F09. The sequence goes on along the minus strand of NZ_KV786712.1, from coordinate 10,345 downwards.
CGCGGATCAGCGAGCACCAGCCGTACTGCTTGAACGAGCGGTTGATGTTGACGCCCATTGCATACGCCGCGTTCGCCCAGCCGTAGCGGCTGTGGTCGGAGCCGTTCGTGTCTTCCTCGAAGTCGAATTGGTCGACCGGATTGGTCTTCGCGCCGTACGGCAGCCGCGCCAGGAAGCGCGGCATCGCGAGGCCGACGTAGCGCGCGTCCTCGGTGTTGCGCAGCGAATTCCACGCGGTGTATTCGAGGTTCTGCGTGAAGATCTTCGTCAGGTCGCGCGGGTTCGCCAGTTCCTGCCACGATTCCATCTGCAGCACCGAAGGCGCCGCACCGGTCACGAACGGCGTGTGTGCGGCCGCCGCCACCTTCGCGATCGAACCGAGCAGATCGACGTCCGGCGGCGTGTGGTCGAAGTAATAGTCGGCCACGATGCCCCCGTACGGCTCGCCGCCGAGCTGGCCGTATTCCTGTTCGTAGATCTGCTTGAAAAGCGGGCTCTGATCCCACGCCAGCCCCTTGTAGCGCCGCATCGTGCGATGCAGTTCGGCCTTCGACACATCCATCACGCGGATCTTCAGGTGCTCGTCCGTCTCGGTGTTCGACACGAGATGGTTCAGGCCGCGCCACGCGGATTCGAGCGCCTGATAGTCGTCGTGATGCAGGATCAGGTTGATTTGCTCGGAAAGCTTGCGATCGATCTGCGCGATGATGGCCGCGATGCTCTTGTAGGCGTCGTCGCTGATCGTGATCGACTGCGTGAGCGCCTGCTCCGCGAGTGTCTGCACCGCATGTTCCACCGCCGCGCGGGCCTGATCCGTCTTCGGCCGGAATTCCCGCTCGAGCAATTGCGTGAAATCGGATTGGGTCGCGGCCTGCGCCTCGACGGCGTGTACGTGCTGTTTTGCCATTTTGGTCGTCCTCGATCGGTTTGTCGGTCAGCTCGCGTCGGCAGGATCGGCCGCGCCCGCTTCGTGCCGCTCCGGCCGCGGCGCCGCAGCCAGCGACTTCAGCAGCGCCGGGTCCTGCAGCAGCTGGGTGACGAGCGCCTCCGCGCCCGACTTGCCGTCCATGTACGTCTGCAGGTTCGCCAGCTGCGTACGCGCCTGGAGCAGGCGGCGCAGCGGCTCGACCTTGTCGGCGATCGCGGCCGGCGAGAAGTCCTCCATGCTTTCGAACGTCATGTCGACCATCATCTGGCCTTCGCCCGTCAGCGTATTTGGCACGGCAAACGCGACACGCGGCCGGATCGCCTTCATCCGCTCGTCGAAGTTGTCGATGTCGATTTCCAGAAACCGACGCTCGGACACCGCCGGCAGCGGCTCGACCGGATGTTTGCCGGAGAGGTCGGCCAGTACGCCCATCACGAACGGAAGCTCGACTTTCTTCTCCGAGCCATACACTTCGACGTCGTATTCGATCTGCACACGCGGCGCACGATTGCGCGCGATGAACTTCTGCGAACTGCTAGCGGACATGAACGGTCTCCTGACAGGGGTTGGCGGATATCGAGCTCAACGACGCGGCTCGAGTAGATGAGAAGGGGTGGCCTCGAACGTCAGCGCCTGCGCGGGCGAAGCGGCGGAGTCGGTGACGCCGATCGCGATGCGCGCGAGCGGCACGCGCGATGCGAACGCATCGAGCCAGAGCGCGGAAAGGCGCGGCAGCACATGCTGTTCGATGAAGCCGATCAGCACGCGCGCACCCGTCTCCTGAACGAGGCAACGGCCGACGATGTAGTGCACGACTGCGTCGTCGCAGACAAGCGCGATGTCATGGGTGTCTGCCATGCGTTTCGCGACGCGGTCCAGATGCAGGCGGACGATGTTGGCAAGCGCGTCGGCGGCGAGCGGCCGGTACGGCACGACGGTCACACGCCCCATGAACGCCGCCGGGAATACCTTCAGCAATTCCGGCGCAAGCGCGTCGCGCAGGCCGTCGAGATCCGGTGACAGCGCCGGATCTGCACACAGGCTCGCGCTAAGCTCGGCGCCGACGTTGCTCGTCAGCAGGATGGTGGTATGGCGGAAGTCGATATGGCGGCCGTCGCCGTCTTCCATGTAGCCCTTGTCGAACACCTGGAAGAACATTTCGTGCACGTCGCGATGCGCCTTTTCGATCTCGTCGAGCAACACGACCGCGTAGGGCCGCCGGCGCACCGCTTCGGTCAGCACGCCGCCCTCGCCGTAGCCGACATAACCGGGCGGCGCGCCTTTCAGGCCCGACACGGTGTGGGCTTCCTGATACTCGCTCATGTTGATCGTGATC
>NZ_KV786712.1:0-8061 GCF_001806955.1 Burkholderia sp. HMSC10F09 | reverse complement strand
CCTGATACTCGCTCATGTTGATCGTGATCAGGTTCTGCTCGCCGCCGTATAGCGCCTCGGCCAGCGCCAGCGCCGTCTCGGTCTTGCCGACGCCGGACGGCCCCGCCAGCAGAAACACGCCCAGCGGCTTCTTCGGATCGGTCAGCCCCGACCGCGCGGTCTGCACGCGCTCGCCGATCAGATTCAGCGCATCGCTCTGCCCGATCACGCGTGCCGCGAGCGTTTCCGGAAGGCGGCGCACGGCGACGATCTCGTCGGTGACCATGCGGCCGACCGGGATGCCGGTCCAGTCCGAGACGATCTCGGCGACGATGGCGGCGTCCACTTCGGGAAAGACGAGCGGCGCATCGCCCTGCAGCGCGGCCAGCGTCCGTTCGAGTTCACGCAAGCTGTCGAGCGATACCGGCGAACCCGCCTCGCCCGCGATCGCGGCTTCGCGCGCGGAAAGCAACGCCTGAGCGGCCTGCGCCTGTGCGCGCCAGCGATCCGCGAGTGCCGCTTCTTCCGTCGCCAGTGCGTCGATGCGCGTGCGCACGCGATGCAGCGCCTTGTCCGCATCGAGACCGATACGGGCCTCCTGTACCAGCAGCGTTTCTTCGGTGCGCGCGGCAGCCAGGCGCTGCCGCACGTCGTCGAGTTCGCGCGGCGTCGCGTGCTGCGACAGCGCGACGCGCGCGCACGCGGTGTCGAGCAGGCTGATCGCCTTGTCAGGCAATTGACGGGACGGAATGTAACGCTGCGACAGCGTTACTGCAGCGCGGATCGCTTCGTCCCGCACGACGACGCCGTGATGCGACGAAAACGTCGACGCGAGGCCGCGCACCATGTCGGCCGCCGCCGCTTCGGACGGCTCCGCGACCTGCAACACCTGAAAGCGCCGCGTCAGCGCGGGATCCTTCTCGATATGCCGCTTGTATTCGGCCCAGGTCGTCGCGCCGATGGTGCGGATCGTGCCGCGCGCGAGCGCCGGTTTCAGGAGGTTTGCGGCGTCGCCGGTGCCGGCTTGTCCACCCGCGCCGATCAGCGTATGGATTTCGTCGACGAACAGGATGATGGGGGCGGCCGAGCGTGCTGCGGCCTCGAGGACGTCCTTCAGGCGGGCCTCGAACTCCCCCTTCATGCTGGCGCCCGCCAGCAGCGCGCCGACATCGAGGCTCACCAATTTGACGTCGGCCAGATTCGGCGGCACGTTGCCCGCGGCGATCGCATGCGCCAACCCCTCCACCACCGCGGTCTTGCCGACACCGGCCTCACCGGTGATCAGCGGATTGTTCTGCCGCCGACGCAGCAGCACGTCGATCACGGTGCGGATTTCCAGTTCGCGGCCGATAACGGGATCGATTTCGCCGGCGCGTGCTCGCGCGGTGAGATCGAGGCAATACCGCTCGAGCGCGTTGCCCTTCGGCGCGTCCGACACGGCACCGGAGGCCTCGCCCGGCAGCGCCGGCGCCAGCTTGCTGCGATCGTACGGCTCGTCCGACGCCTCCGGCGACCCGTCGATCCACGCGGGAAGCACGTCGCCAAGATTGGCCGCCGGGATCTTGCCGAACTCGGCGGAAATGGCGAGGAGCACGCGCCGCAGTTCGGGTGTCGAGACCAGCGCTGCGATCAGCCATGCGCCGCGCACGCGACGATCGCCATGGCCGAGGGTCGCCAGCACCCAGCCGCGCTCGATGGCCGTTTCGATGTGCCAGGAAAAATCGCTGATCGAACTCGCGCCGGCCGGCAGCGCAGCCAGCGCCCGCGCCAGGTCGCGCTCGAGCGCATCGCGATCGATATCCGCATGGCGCACGATCCGCTGCAGGTCGCCGTCCGGCTGCTGGAGCAGTTGGTGCAGCCAGTGGACGAGTTCGACGAACGGGTTCCCGCGCAGCTTGCAGAAACGCGTCGCCGATTCGATTCCCCGGTAGAGCTCGACCCCGAGCTTGCCGAACAAGGTCTGGCGTGAAACGTTCATGGTGGTCCGGTTTTGTTCGTTAGCGTGTCGCGAACGAATCCGTCATGGCGATGAGGACTCCTCGATGGTCGCCACGCCGGACGCGATCTCGATCGCTCGAAACACGCTTCTCTCTCTCCGATTCAAAAAAACGGCCGACTCGAATCATGAGCCGAATTATCAACACGAAAAAATAAATACGTCAATGCATTAATCGACTCGATTAAATTTAATGCAAATTCGTACAAATCCTATATTTCATCGCGCCGAGCGCATTCGCAAGCCATCTATCGGACTCGTACGAGCCACTCACCGCGCCAGGGTGAGCCATTCCTTCAACTCGTTGTTATTTCGAGATAAACAACGAAACAACACCATACGGAACATGAAAAAAAGACACCAATCTTTTGATTCGAATCACATTTCCTTTTCGGCGTTGCATTATTTAACGATCGATTTTTAAGTCACCCCGCGACATTTTGTTGACTGGGTATTTTTTGAGATGAAAGATTCATCGATACTCTCGTTTTATTTCCCGATCTTTCGCAAATCGAACCCGTTCATGCGCTTCCTTCGCCTGTCCCGGCATCGTCGATCGAACACCTTGCTCGTCGCACCCGCGCCGGAGAAAACACATCGGGAGTCCGTTGCCGAAGCATTGCGGCTGGACGGCACCCTCGATTGCGCGCGCGCCGACGACGACATACTCGGCCTGCTCGGCATCGGCACCCGGGAAGGCGCTACGCGCGCGCACGCCGCCGAGAACGCGGCCGACATCGAATCCGGTCACACCGATGCGCTGATCGACGCACTGCATGCGCAGTACTGGCGCGCCCTCGCCGACCCTGACGCACCGCCCGCTTCGACATGGATCCCATCGGGGGACGACACGCTCACGGCCGAGATCGCGCCGGATCACGCGCACGACCTCCCTGCCCGCGAAAGCCAGCGGCATTCGGACTCGATCGAAACGTTCCTGTCCGGCAATCTCACGATCGAGGATGCCTTCGGTCATCTGGACAGACACGCGGAAGCGATGACCGATGACGGAGCCGTTCCGGAAATCCTGCGCCTGTTCGCGCCGCCCGAGTTTCATGCCGAGGCCGCGCACGGCGCCGCCGCCCTGCCGCCGCTGACCCGGCGCGAGCACCACGCGCTCTCCGTGGACAGTCCGCTCGCCGCCCCCTTGCGCAAGGACTCGGCATGACGATGCTCGTCTTCGTCGATACAGCCGCCACGCGGCGTGCACGTCACGTCCCGCCCGCCGATCAGATCGCGCACATAGACGCGCGTATCCGCGCAACGCGAGTCAAGCCATGAACGAACGCCGAAAACGCCAGCCCGGTGCCGATGCCCCGATCGCTCGTACGCCGCGGCGCGCCAGCTCGCATCTGATGCCGACGCTGCTCGACCGTCTGCGCGACGACGCCCCGCATCGACAAACCGAAGCGCCCGAGGCATACACGGCGACGCGCAAGCAGATGCGCGACATCGTCCAGCGCGATCTCGCCTATCTGCTCAATACGACGAGTATCGAAGACCGGATCGATCGCGCCCGCTATCCGCAAGCCGCCGCATCGACGGTCAATTTCGGCGTGCCGCCGCTCGCGGGCACCTTTATCGCATCGCGCCGTTGGAGCGACGTCGAATCGATGATCCGCCGCGCGATCGGCGATTTCGAGCCGCGCCTGATTCCGGAGTCGCTCGTGGTATCGCCACGCGCCGATACCGATGCCGATACCGCCGGCGAACATCGCAACGTGCTCGCCTTCGAAGTGCGCGGCCTGATCCACATGGATCCGTATCCGCTGGAATTCATGGTGCAAAGCTCGCTGGACCTCGAAACGAGCGAAATCCGGATCACCGGCATGCGCGCCGGCTGAGCACGGCACACCCCGACCACAACGAGGCCTCTCCGATGGACCCGCGACTGCTCGACTACTACAACCAGGAACTCATCTACATGCGCGAGCTCGCCGCCGAATTCGCGCATGCGCATCCGAAGATCGCGCGTCGGCTCGGCATGCAGGCCGGCGAGGTGGCGGACCCGTATGTCGAACGCCTGATCGAATCGTTCAGCTTCATGGCCGCGCGCATGCAGATCAAGCTCGATGCAGAATTTCCGCGCTTCACGGAACGGCTGCTCGAGGTCATCTATCCGAACTACGTCGCGCCGACGCCGTCGATCTCGATCGCTCGCCTGTACCCCGGACAGACCGAAGGCAGCCTCGTCGACGGCTATCGCCTCCCGCGCGGCACCACGTTCACAGCGCAGGTTCCCGACGGCGAGCGCACGGCCTGCCGCTTCACGAGCGGACAGGACGTCACGCTGTGGCCGCTCGCGATCACCGACGCGCGGCTGACCGGCATTCCGCCGGATATCCCGGCGCTGGCGCGCTATAGCGCGCCCGATACACCCGTGCGCGGCGCGCTGCGAATCAGGCTCGCGACTACCGGCAACGTGCGGATCGCCGACCTGAAAGGACTCGACCGGCTCCCGGTCTATCTGGCTGGCGACGAACAGGTCGCGTCGCATCTGTTCGAATTGCTGCATGCGGGCGCGATCGCCTCGGTCATCGGCGCACCGGGCGAATTCGGCAGGCCCGGCCGCGCGCCGGCGGCCGTCACCGAACGCGCGGTCGAACACGAGGGGCTGGGCACCGATCAAAGCCTGCTGCCGCTGAACTGGGCCAAGTTTCACGGGCACAATCTGCTGCACGAGTACTTTGCCTGCCCCGCGCGGTTCTGGTTCTTCGCGTTGAACGGCCTTGCCGAAGGGTTCTCGCGCATCGACGGCCGGGAAGTCGAGATCGTCGTGCTGCTCGACCGTGCGCCGGGGCCGCTCGCCAATCTCGTCGATGCGTCGCGCTTCGCGCTCTTCTGTACGCCCGTCGTCAATCTGTTCCGCAAGCACACCGACCGCGTCGAGATTTCGCCGCGCGACACCGAATTCCATCTGGTTCCGGCTCGACTCACGCCGCTCGACTACGAGGTGTTCTCGGTCAGCGCCGTCTACGGTCAGGTCGCCGCCACGTCGTCCGAGCTCGAATTCCGGCCGCTCTATCAGACGCTGAACAACGACGAGGGCAATCACGGCCGCTATTTTTCGGTGCGGCGCGAACGGCGCCTGCTGTCCGATTCGGCGCGCCGCTACGGCACACGCACGCCGTACGTGGGAACGGAGGTGTTTCTCTCGCTCGTTGACCAGGCCGAGGCGCCGTACAGCGAAAACATCCGCTTCCTGTCCGTCGACGCGCTGTTGACGAACCGCGATCTCGCCACGCTCGTGCCGCGCGACGGTGTGCGCGACCTCGAGACCGCGCAATCCGCGCCGGTCGACAGCATCGGTTTGATCCGGCCGCCGAGCGCACCGTTGCCGCCGTATGCCGAGCGGGAAACGGCATGGCGTCTGATCCGCCAGCTGAACTTCGACCATCTGCCGCTCGAGGCGCTCGATCACCGCGAAGGCGGGCAAGGCCTGCGCGACCTGCTGCGCCTGTATCTCGTGGATGGCGACTCCGGGCAAAGCCGGCAGGTCGAAAGCCTCGTCGGCGCGAAGACTCGCCCCGTGACGCGCAAGCTGCCGGGAACCGGCCCGATGACCTTCGGACGCGGCATCGAATGCACGCTGACCGTCGACGAGACGGGCTTCTCGGGCGTAAGCCCCTATCTTTTCGGCACGATCCTCGAACACTGGCTCGCGCGGCACGTGTCGATCAACAGCTTCACGCAGACGGAGCTTCATTCGATGCAACGCGGCCGGATCGCGCGCTGGCCGGCGCGCACCGGCACGCGCGGAGCGCTGTGATGCAGCGCGCCGCGTTTCCCGCACCGCTGCGCGGCAATGCGCTGTCGGCGGAACTGCTCGACGCCCTGCTGGCCGAGCCCTGGCGTTTCGGCTTCCTGTCGTTGATGCGGCGGATCGGCGCGAACGCCGCACTCGATCCGATCGGCACCGCGCGCCGGCCGCAGGCCGAACCGTTCCGACTGGGCCAGCAGCCGAGCCTGGCGTTCGCACCGCGGGAAATCGCGAGCGCGCACGAAACGGCCGGGCAACTGAAGGTGCGGCTGTTCGGCCTCGGCATGCTCGGCCCCAACGGCCCGCTGCCCATCCACGTGACCGAAATCGCGCGGGATCGGGAAAGCAGCCGCCGCGATACGACCACGGTCGACTTCTTCGACATCTTCCATCATCGGTTCTTCACGCTGTTCTATCGTGCGTGGGCCTCCGCACAGGCGGCTGCGGGCCTCGACCGCAAACACCGCGAACAGTTCTCGTTCTATGTCGCCAGCCTGGTCGGGCACGAGCTCGGCGAGATCGAACGCCGCCCCCTTCCGTCGCATGCGCGCCTGGCCGCCTCGGCCCATCTCATTCGCGAATCGCGCAATCCGGACGGGCTGCGCGCGACGCTCGAACATTATTTCGGTGTCCCGGTTGCGGTAGAGGAAAACGTCTTTCACTGGATCGAAATCGATCCGGCCGACTGCGGACGCATGGGCTATCCGGGCGCATCCGCGACGATGGGCCGCGGCGCCGTGCTCGGACGCGTCGCCCCCGACCGCCAGCACCGGTTCCGCATCGTGATCGGCCCCGTCGATCTCGACGCGTACCTGCGCTTCACGCCGCAGGGCGAAGACCTGCCACGACTCGTCGAGTGGGTGCGCGCCTTCGTCGGTCGCGAGCTCGAATGGGAACTCGAGCTGCGCATCAAACCCGAGAGCGCGCCGCCGGCCGTGATGGGCGGCCGGCAGCGGTTGGGCTGGTCCGGCTGGCTGGGCCGGCCCGCACCCGACAAGCCGATCACCGGCATGCGCTTCGAGCCCGATCGCCATCCACGCCACTTCAATCGCCGCCATATGGCTTCCGGACATCGACCATGAGCAGGAAATCGTCCACCACAAAAAACACGGCCGGCCGGGTAGCCGTCGCCGATACGCCGCACGAAAACTGGCTCGCGCCGTTGAGCAAGTCGGCGCCATGCGGCCCCGATCTCGAATACGACCACGATTTCGTCGTGCTGTTTGCCGGCACCGCGCCGAGACAGGACGTGCAATACGGTGGCTTCGTCGGTTCGCCCGAGCCGCTGAACTGGAGCGAGATCGAGCGAGACTGCCGGCGGCTGATGGCACGGACGAAGGACATGCGCGTCGCCGTGCTGTATGCGCGCTGTCGCACGCGCCTGGCCGGCGTGGAAGGTCTTGCGGATGGAACGGGGCTATTGGCGGCCTGGTTGCAGGCGTTTCCGGAGCAGGTGCATCCGCGAGCCGATATCGACGACGATCGCCACGTCGCGCTGGAAATGCGGATGAACGCGCTGCAAGCGCTGGCGGATCCGGAAGGCTTGCTCGCCGACGTGCGCGAAATCGTCCTGACGCGATCGACGGCCGCTCGGCTGCAGATCCGCGACGTCGAGCGTGCGTTCGCTCATCCGCGCCCGGTCGATGCGCTTGCACCCGATTCGGTCGCGCTGCAGTTGCAGAATCTGCGCGAACAGCAGCCGTCGACGACGAAGGCCTTCGACGATGCGATCGCGAACCTCTGCGCCATCGATGCGTGGTGCGCGACGCACCTCGAAACGTCGCTGCCGGATTTTTCCCCGCTGGTCCGCGTGCTTCGGCTCTTTCCGGTTGGCGACTCACCGGGCGGCACGCGGTCCGACGCCTTGCGTTCGGCCGAGCATGAGGAATGCGAGGCGCCGGTGCCGCCGGTGTTCGCCGATATCCAATCCCGTTTGGACGATACGCAAACGGCTGCCCTCACCTCGACGTCCGTCGTCGCGCCCGCTTCGCTCGCGCCGACAGACCGGCAGGCAGCGTTGGCGTTGATCTGCGCGGCGCGGCGCTGGTTCGAGACGCACGAACCGAGCAGCCCCATTCCGGTGCTGCTCGCACGCGCCGAACAATTCGTCGGAAAGCGCTATGTCGATGTCGTCAAGGCGATTCCGACGGAGCTGCTCGCCCAATGGGAAGCGGCAGACGAATCATGATCGCGGCCCGTCGCGCTTCGGCGTAACGGGCCGCGACGCATGCGCGGCGTTCAGTTCTCGACATCCTCGAGGCTGAACACTTCGGTCTTGTCGTTATACGAAAACACTTCGCCGTACCGCCCCCAGTCGATCACCGCG
>NZ_KV786711.1:0-3735 GCF_001806955.1 Burkholderia sp. HMSC10F09 | reverse complement strand
GCCTTGAACACGGAAATCCTGACACCCCCCGCTGCACTGCACGCTTGCTCGATATCGTCAGGCCACACCGGTTGACGGCAAGTCAATTGCGCGAACCATTGCATCAGCGAAAAGATGAAGGAAGGAAGTACGCCAATCGCAATTACGAGCCACACCATCGGATTCCGTGAATTGACCATGTCAGACCAGCCTGCAAAATTCACCTTGAGCGCATTGCGTAGGGAGGCGCCCCTAGGCAGGTACTCGGTCACGGGCGGCAACGAAGCAGGGCCCTCCTCCATAAATCGCCGGTAGAACTCGAAGTCCTGGTAAAGGATCTTCATCACTTCCCGTCCGCCCACACTGCTCTCATCGAATGCCAAAACGACTCGTGTTCCTACCGAAAACGTGTCCTTCACCAGCCCCTTGTCGTCAAGGACAAGGCAACGCACCATCCGCGGCGCAGTCCTCGCGAGGCCCTGTCTAGGTTTGCGCTCAATGTACAGGAACGCGCTATCCCATGGGACCGATATAACTCCTCCCGGCCCATTGTGCTTGAACGCGTGAATCATCCTGTTGCGTCGATCGAAGCGGACAGGTTTACTGATGTAGTTAAAACAATCGCGCGTCAATGCCCAAATGCCAAGCCCCGAGAAGCAGAGCCCGATAAACAGGAAAAAACTGAGCGCACCGTACATGAGCCCCTGTTGTCCGCGCTGCTCATAGATCGGCGGCAGATGGGTCATCAGCCAAAGAACAAATGCGACAGCCGCCAACGAACCGATTCCTGGCAGCATAAAAGCAAGGAGCCCCCAGCCCTTCTCCGAATAGGTACCATTGCGGACCTCGAGGCAATTCTCAGTCATGGAGAAAACAGACCGGTCATCCTTCGGTGTGTCAGATGCACGCTCTCCGATTGCAAGGCGAGAAGCGTGCTCGTCCTCGCTGACCGGCCGGTTCATGCGATACCAGGAGAGTCCATCGAATGCCATCGCTTTTCTCCATCGCGAAAATATTGCTGCACGCGCTTTTTTGGTCTTCGGCCATCGCGCGAAATCGTTCTTTCGCCTATTTCGATCCAAAAAAGCACCGTCCCCATCGCTCATCCAATTTCTTTCCCGTGAAACTGAATGCGCCTTTTTCGAAGGCACCAATTGTAGATCAATACTGCTCGTGAGTCCGCCGACGGAATTGGAACCTAAGACCGGCTTTCGTTTGATTGAACCGATTCGTTTTCTTTAACGTCAGCCAAACAAAAACGAAAATTGACAGCGCTGAATATCGCACCGATACAGATGTACCAGGATTCCCCTACGCGCCGATCTCGCTCGGAACAGACGTCCGGCCGACAAGCCCCCTTTCCCCCGCCGCCCGAATAGAAGCGCTAAAACAGTCAATCACGTGCGGCGCTGAAAGGAACCCTTCACCGTCGCACGCCCCGACAACCCTACCTCGGCGAAACCACAATCGCCGCCCGTCGATTCTGCGCCCTGCCCACCGGCATCCGGTTATCGCCCACCGGATCGTGCTTCCCTCTCCCCACGATCGCGATGCGTCGGGCATCGAGCCCGACGTCGACCAGTTCGATCGCGACCACCTCCGCACGCCGACGCGACAGCTCCATATCGTACGCATCGGTGCCCTCATCATCCGTATATCCGTACACCCGCACGCCATCGATCCCCGCCGAGTGCAGCGTGCGCCCGATCCGCTCGACGATCCGCCGCACGTCGGGCTTCAGGTTGTAGCGATCGAAATCGAACAGAATCGGCCCGGCCGCGCCAAATTCGAAGCCCTGCTCGGTCTCCTTGAAGCCGGCCGACTTGAGCGTCGTCACCTGCGTCTCGGTCAGACCGCGATGCGGCGGCGCCGTATGACAGCCCGCGCTCAGCAGCACCCCCAGCAGCGTCGCGCCGCCGACCCACATGCGCCCCCGGCGCACAGGCAACGAGTGTCCCATCATCGCCCCCTTTCCACACGAATATGCGCGCGACGCCATCGGCGTCACGCCGATCCCGCCGCCCCGCCCGCCGACTGCCACGATCCCGGCCGCGTGCGCTTCGCGCGATACATCGCGGCGTCCGCCGCGCGCAGCAAACCGGTCGCATCCGACGCATGATCGGGATACAGCGCGATCCCGACGCTCATCATCGTCGCGACCATGCGCCCGTCGGACAGCTCGATCGACGGCACCATGCCGGACAGGATCGCATCCGCGATCCGGCCGACGCTGCCCGCCTCGCGCACGGCCTCGAGCATCACCGCGAATTCGTCGCCGCCGAGCCGCGCGATCAGATCGGCATCGCGCAACTGCGTGCGCAGTCGCGCCGCGATCCCGATCAGCACCGCATCGCCGGCCTCATGACCGAAGCAGTCGTTGATCTCCTTGAAGCCGTCGCAGTCGAGATAGAGAATTGCCACGCGCTGCCCGGTCGCGCCGGCCTCGCCGAGCGCACGCGCGAGCCGCGACTCGAACTGCACGCGATTCGGCAGCCCGGTGAGCGCATCGTGCATCGCCTTGTGTGCAAGCGACGCGTTCTCGTGACGCAGCGTGTCCTGCCACTGTTCGAATTCGTCGAGCAACGCATTGAAGTCCGCGCCCAGCTGATTGAGCTCGTCGATCGCGACCGGCTCGACGCGTCGCCCGAACGCACGCTCGCGTCGCACGGCATGCGCGACGTCGGCCAGCGCGCGCAGCGGCGCGACGATGTTACGCATCAGCCGCTTCGAACTGACGTAAGCGCCGAGCACGCTGACGATCAGGCAGCCCAGAATGCCGCCGACGCCACCGAGCAGGAAACCGAAGAACTGTTGTCCGCGCCCGCGCACGACGACATGTCCGACGACGATGCCGTCGTGCAGCACCGCTACGCTCGCGGGCCCCGGCAGCGCGAAGTCCGCAACCGCGCGTTCGACGCGCGCGAGCCGGCTGGGCGCACGCAACTGCCACGTTGCGAACGGCCGCCCGTCCGCATCGGTGACGATCACCTGCGCGACGTCCTCGTCCGCAGCAATCAGCGCGATCGCCTCTGCCGCCGCAACGCGGTCGCGAAACACGAGCGCCGCCTCGACCGTATACGCCAGCGAGCGCGCGAGCAGGTTCAGGTTGTTGCCGGCATACGCGCGCAATGCGATCACGGCGACGACGATCAGCGACACGGCAGCCATCGCGACGGCGACGAACGCGAGCCGCAGGTGCGCGCGTCGCAACACGCTTTGCAGCGTCGGGCGCGGCACGCGCGAAGACGAAACGGGCGGCGCGGATCGGGTCATGGCATCACCGGCCGCCGCGCGAGATTGAGCACGTTCGGATGCACGCGCACGCCGCTGCGCGCCACCGCATCGAGATTGATGTCGAACGTGACGGGCTCGCCGTCGACGTTCAGACAGAACATGCCGCCCGCGATGCACGACGGATCGTGTTCCGCGATCGTCAGCACCGGATGCCCGGCGACCGCGCGCCTGACCTGCGCGCGCTCGTCGTCGCTCAGCATGCCGAGATAGACGACGTCGCACGCGCTGCCGAGCGCGCGTTCGTCGAAGCGGATGCGCTGCACGTCGAGCGGTGTCGTGCCGGCCTGCAGCGTGTCGATCAGTCCGCCCGCATAGTCGGGCCGGCCCACGATGCAGAGACGCAGCCGGGCCGGCTGCGTCGGCCAGCGCGTGAAGCTGACGATGCCGAGCACGACGCGCCGCACGGCGGCATCGTGCGGCGGCAGGGCCGCCTCGGCCTCGGCGGCGCTCGCGGGCGGCGCG
>NZ_KV786710.1:671-26075 GCF_001806955.1 Burkholderia sp. HMSC10F09 | reverse complement strand
GGCGCCGGCGTGCTGCCTGCGCCGCAGCGTCAGGCCGCGAGCATTTCCTTCGCGTGCTTGCGTGTCGTCGCGGTGATCTCGAGCCCGCCGAGCATCCGCGCGACTTCCTCGATCCGGCTCGCCTTGTCGAGCGCGACGACGGTCGACACGGTGCCGCCGTGCTCGTCGCTGCCTTTCGCGACCTGGAAATGGTGGTCGCCGCGCGCCGCGACCTGCGGCAGGTGCGTCACGCACAGCACCTGCCTGTCGCGCCCGAGCTGATGCAGCAGCCGGCCGACGACTTCGGCCACGCCGCCGCCGATACCCGTATCGACCTCGTCGAAGATCAGCGTCGGCGTCGGGCTCGCGGCGCTCGCGATCACCGCGAGCGCCAGGCTGATCCGCGCGAGTTCGCCGCCCGACGCGACTTTCGCGAGCGGGCGCAGCGGCACGCCGGCGTGGCCGGCGACGCGGAATTCGATCTGCTCGAGCCCGTGCGGGCCGCCGTCCGCCAGCGGCACGAGCGCGACTTCGAAGCTGCCGCCTGCCATCGACAGTTCCTGCATGCCGGCCGTCACCGCGGTGCCGAGCGCCTTCGCGGCCTGCGCGCGCGCCTTCGACAGGCGCTTCGCGTCGGCCAGATACGCGTCCCATGCCTTCGCCTGCGCGGCTTCGAGCGCGCCGAGATCGGCCGCCGCGTCGAGCGCGGCAAGCTGCGCGCGGCGCGCCGCGTGTTCCTCGTGCAGCGTGTCGGGCGGCAGCCGGAACTTGCGGGCGGTGGAATGCAGCGCGTCGAGGCGCATTTCGACCTGCGCGAGGCGGTCGGGATCGAGATCCAGACGCTGCGCGTAGTGCGACAGCGAATAGACCGCTTCCTGCAGCTGGATTTCGGCCGGCTCGAGCGACGCGAGCGCGTCGCCGAGCGCGGCGTCGTAATCGGCGAGGCTGCGCAGCTTCGACACGATCGCGCCGAGCTGCGTGAGCATCGCGTCGTCCGATTCGGACAGCGCATCGAGCGCGCCACGCACGCCCTCGATCAGATTCGCCGAATGCGACAGGCGCTTGTGCTCGGCGCTCACTTCTTCCCATTCGCCCGGCTGCGGCGCGAGCTTGTCGAGCTCCGCGAGCTGCCATGCGAGCTTTTCGCGTTCCAGTTGCAGCTCGCGTTCGTGCGCCTTCGCCGCGTCGATCGCCTGCGTCGCATCGCGCCAGACGCGCCACGCGCGCGCGACGTTCGCGGCCTCGGCGACGAGCCCCGCGTGCGTGTCGAACAACTCGCGCTGCGCGTCGGGACGCATCAGCAACTGGTGCGCGTGCTGGCCGTGAATGTCGACGAGCATCTCGCCGAGTTCGCGCAGTTGTGCGAGCGTCGCGCTGGTGCCGTTGATGAATGCGCGCGAGCGGCCGTTCGCGTCGATCACGCGGCGCAGCATCACGGTGTCTTCGGCGTCGAAAGCGTGTTCGTCGAGCCAGCGCGCGACACGGTCGTGCGGCGTGAATTCGGCGGTGATGTCGGCACGGCTGCAGCCGGTGCGCACGACGCTCGCGTCGGCGCGCTCGCCGAGCGCGAGCGCGAGCGCGTCGATCAGGATCGATTTTCCGGCGCCGGTTTCGCCGGAAAAGACGGTAAAGCCGGCGTCGAATTCGAGATCGAGCGCGGCGACGATGACGAAGTCGCGTATCGAGAGGTGGCGGAGCATGGTGTCGGGCGGCGGCGCGTCAGGACGCCTTGTCGTCTTCGTTCGAGGCGTGCTCGTTCCAGTGCAGCTTCTTGCGCAGCGTTGCGTAGTAGCTGTAGCCGATCGGATGCAGGAACGGCACCGTGTGCTTCGAGCGGCGCACCTCGATCGTATCGTTCAGTTCGAGCGCGGTGAACGACTGCATGTCGAAGTTCACGTTGACGTCGCGCCCGCCGACGATCTGGATCGCGATCTTCGAATCGTCCGGCAGCACGATCGGCCGGTTCGACAGCGCGTGCGGCGCGATCGGCACGAGCACGATGCCTTGCAGCTGCGGATGGAGGATCGGGCCCGCCGACGACAGCGCGTATGCGGTCGAGCCGGTCGGCGTCGCGACGATCAGGCCGTCGGAGCGCTGGTTGTACATGTACCGGCCGTCGACCGACGCGCGCAGCTCGACCATCCCGGAGAAGCCGCTGCGGTTCACGACGACGTCGTTGAATGCGAGCGCGTGGTAGATCGGTTCGCCGTCGCGGACGATTCGCGCCTCGAGCAGCGAGCGCTCCTCGCGCTCGAACTTGCCCGACAGCATCACGGGGACGAGCGCCTGCATGTCGGCCGCGGCGATGTCGGTGATGAAGCCGAGCCGGCCGTGGTTGATGCCGATCAGCGGCGTCCGGTACGGCGCGAGCTGCCGGCCGATGCCGAGCATCGTGCCGTCGCCGCCGAGCACGACCGCGACGTCGGCGCGCGCGCCGATCTCGGCCGGCGTCAGCGCCGGATAGCCCGAGATGCCGATCTCGCGCGCGGTGTCGCCTTCGAACACGACCTCGAACCCGCGCTTCGCGATGCAGGCGGCGAGCGTGGCGAGCGGCTCGGCGATGCCCGGCGTGTTGCTGCGGCCGACGAGCGCGACGGTGTTGAACAGATTACCGGTTTTCATGCCGGCATTACACCATAGCTCGATGCCGAAAAGAACCGTCGTGCCGCCGCGGGGCCGGATCGGACGCCGCCGCGCAACAGCGCTTGCGGCCACTCGCCGCGCTCGCGCGGTTGCGCTAAAATTTTCCACCATGCTAGATCCTCGCGCACGAACCCTCCTGAAAACCCTGATCGAACGGTATATCGCCGACGGTCAGCCGGTCGGATCGCGCACGTTGTCCCGGTACTCGGGGCTCGAGCTGAGCCCCGCGACGATCCGCAACGTGATGTCCGATCTGGAGGAGCTCGGCCTCGTGTCGAGCCCGCACACGTCGGCCGGCCGCGTGCCGACGCCGCGCGGCTACCGGCTGTTCGTCGACACGATGCTGACCGTCGAAACGCCAATCGACGCCGCGGCTGTCGCGCGGCAGGTGCAGAGCACGCTGCAGGCCGGCGAGCCGCAGCAGAAGGTGGTCGCCGCCGCGGCCAGCGTGCTGTCGAACCTGTCGCAGTTCGCCGGCGTCGTGCTGACGCCGCGCCGCAGCCACGTGTTCAAGCAGATCGAGTTCATGCGGCTGTCGGAAAAGCGCATCCTGCTGATCATCGTGACGCCGGAAGGCGACGTGCAGAACCGCATGCTGGCGACGCCGCGCGACTATTCGCCGTCGCAGCTGACCGAGGCGTCGAACTACATCAACGCGCATTTCGCGGGCCTGTCGTTCGACGAGGTGCGCCGGCGCCTGCGCGACGAAATCGACCAGCTGCGCGGCGACATGACCGCGCTGATGCACGCGGCCGTGACGGCGAGCACCGAGGTGCCCGACACCGAGGACACGGTGCTGATTTCCGGCGAGCGTAACCTGCTCGAGGTGGCGGACCTGTCGTCCGACATGGCGCGGCTGCGCAAGCTGTTCGACGTATTCGACCAAAAGACGGGCCTCCTGCAACTGCTCGACGTGTCGAGCCACGCCCAGGGCGTGCAGATCTTCATCGGCGGCGAATCGACGCTCGTGCCGATCGAGGAGATGAGCGTCGTCACCGCGCCTTACGAGGTGAACGGCAAGATCGTCGGCACGCTCGGCGTGATCGGGCCGACGCGGATGGCGTACAACCGCGTGATCCCGATCGTCGACATCACCGCGCGCCTGCTGTCGCTGACGCTGAGCCAGCAATAGCCGGCGCGAGCGCGTTCCGCCATCATCGGCGCGCGGGCGCCGCGCCGCCAGTCGGCCGGACGGCTAGTGGGCGGCGGATCGATCGTCGCGGCCGGCCTGCGCCCCGGCTGATCTGCGCGCCGGGCCGGTCTCCCGCGGTTCGACCGCGCGGCCCGACCTCCGAGGCCCGACCTCCGAGGCCCGACATCCGAGGCCCGACATCCGCACCCCGCTATAATTAAAAGCCATCCGGTTTCGTGCCTCGAGCACGCTCTTGCCCATGCGTTTCGACCTTGAGCCGCCTTCGAGCGTCGCGGCTGCCCACCGCGTCGGCGTGCTGCTGATCAATCTCGGCACGCCCGACGCGCCGACGCCGCGTGCGGTGCGGCGCTACCTCGCCGAATTCCTGTCCGATCCGCGTGTCGTCGAAATCCCTCAGCCCGTCTGGCAGGTGCTGCTGCGCACGCTGATCCTGCCGCTGCGCGGCCGGGCATCCGCGAAGAAGTACGCGGCGGTCTGGATGCCGGAGGGCTCGCCGCTGCGCGTGTACACCGAGCGTCAGACCGAGGGCGTGCGGCACCTGCTCGCGTCGAACGACTATCACGTGCTGGTCGACTACGCGATGCGCTACGGCAGCCCCGGCATCGCACAGGCGCTCGCGCAGTTCAAGCGCGCAGGCGTCGAGCGCGTGCTGCTGATGCCGATGTACCCGCAGTATTCGGCATCGACGACGGCCACCGCGTTCGACGCCGCCTTCGCGGCGCTCGCGCGCATGCGCAACCAGCCGGAAGTGCGCACGGTGCGCCACTATGCCGACCACCCGGCCTACATCCACGCGCTCGCCGAGCAGGTGCGCCACTACTGGGCGCAGCACGGCCGGCCCGATTTCGCGGCCGGCGACAAGCTCGTGCTGAGCTTTCACGGCGTGCCGAAGCGCACGCTCGATCTCGGCGATCCGTATCACGACCAGTGCCAGCAGACGGGCGCGCTGCTGATGGCTGCGCTCGGGCTCTCGACGATCGAATGCCGCGTGACGTTCCAGTCGCGCTTCGGCAAGGCCGAATGGCTGCAGCCGTACACGGCGCCGACGCTGCGCGAGCTCGGCGAGGCCGGCGTGCGGCGCGCCGACGTGTTTTGTCCGGGCTTCACGGCCGACTGCCTCGAGACGATCGAGGAGATCGGCATGGAAGTGCGCGACGCGTTCATCGCGGGCGGCGGCCAGTCGTTCCACCGGATTCCGTGCCTGAACGGCGCGCCGGCGTGGATCGGCGCGCTCGGCGAGATCGTCGCGGAGAATCTGCAGGGCTGGCCCGTGCGGACCGCCCAACCCGAAACGGTGAACGGATGAACTACAGGATTTCGACGGAGCCCGGCGCGAAGCTGCGCATCGACAAATGGCTGTGGGCCGCGCGGTTCTTCAAGACGCGTTCGCTCGCGAGCGATGCGGTCGACAAGGGGCGCGTGAAGATCGGCGGCGCGGCCGTCAAGCCGGCGAAGGAAGTGCGTGTCGGCGACGAGGTCGAGATTGCGATCGATGGCATCGTCTGGCACATTGCCGTGCTGGGCGTCTGCGACGTGCGCGGGCCGGCCAGCGTCGCGCAGACGCTCTATGCGGAAACGGAAGCAGGGCGCGCCGAGCGGCTCGCCGAACTGGAGCGGCGGCGTACGTATCGCGAGCCGGCGGCCGCGCTGCATGGCCGGCCGACGAAGCGCGACCGCCGCATCATCGACAAACTGTCCGGTGGACGCTGAACAGCTGATCGAACGTTGCGCGTACGCTGCCGTATTCGGTCGTGCGGTCGGTCACGGCGCCCGACAGACAGATGGTGGTGGTGCCGGCGATGAGTACCAGCGCGACCACCGATATCGCAAAGGTCAGTTTCACGGTACTCCCCTCGAAAAGACGGGTGAAAATGGCGCCAGGCGGAGATCGGGCGGCGGGAGCTAGGGTAAACGCGCTTTTCCCGACGCCTGAAACGAGTGTAGTGCAGCGCACAGTGCCGGGCTAGTACTTCCCCGGTAAGCGTTGTTACCGGCCGTTTCGCGCGATTCGGCGGCCGATGCGCGCAATGCGGGGCAAACCGCTTCGTTGTTTCGCCGCACGCGCGAATTCCGGCGAATCTCCCTCTTGAAACCGCGGTTTTTGCCCTTATCTGCACCAGCAATGTGCGGCACCTTCGGTCATACGGCCGGCGGTTGCCGATTTGGCTTCAACCTCTAATCGACTTTCAGCGACATGGAAAACACGCAAGAGAACCCGGCATCCCAATCGGCCGAAGAAAACGGCAGCGAGACGCAGGCGGCACAAGACGCGGCTCCCGCCGCGGAAGCAGCCGACGCGGCGCTCGCCGAGGCTCAAGCCAAGGTCGCCGAGCTGCAGGAAAGCTACCTGCGGGCGAAGGCCGAGACCGAGAACGTTCGCCGTCGCGCGCAGGAAGACGTCGCGAAGGCCCATAAATTCGCGATCGAAAGCTTCGCCGAGCACCTGCTGCCGGTGCTCGACAGCCTCGAAGCCGCCGTCGGCGACACGTCGGGCGACATCGCCAAGGTGCGCGAAGGCGTCGAGCTCACGCTGCGCCAGCTGACGAGCGCGCTCGAGAAGGGCCGCGTCGTCGCGATCAATCCGGTCGGCGAGAAGTTCGATCCGCACCGCCATCAGGCGATCTCGATGGTGCCGGCCGATCAGGAGCCGAACACCGTCGTCACGGTGCTGCAAAAGGGCTATACGATCGCCGACCGCGTGCTGCGTCCCGCGCTCGTGACGGTCGCGCAGCCGAAGTAAGGGCGTCGCCATGCTACCCGCCGGCGTCGATCCGGCCGCGTTCGACGCGTTCGGCATGCAGCCGCTGTCCGCCGACACGTTCGACGCCGGCATCGCCGGCGCCGGCGACGCGCTCGCGGTCGTGTTCTTCTGGGGCGTCGACTGCTTCAACTGCGAGATCGCGAAGAAGGCGATGCTCGCGCAGCCCGACGCGATCCGCGCGCTGGACCTGAAGTGGTTCCACTGCAACGTGTACGAACATCGCGAGCTGGGGCGCCGCTTCGGGTTGCACGGCGTGCCGACCTGGTTCTTCTTCCATCGCGGCAAGCGGCTGGGCCGCGCGACCGGCTGGCACGGGCTCGCGCAGTTCCAGGCGGCGGTCGCCGCCGCGCGCGCGAAGATCGCCGCGTCGGCGCCCGCGGAGGACGATCCTGCTTCGCGTGGCGATTGAAAAAATTTAATATCCGCATCGGTCGTCAGGTCTTGAAAACGGATCCGCCGGACGCATTTCGGGAACAGAGTTGAATTCGGCGCGCGAAACCGGCCCAAAACGGCCGGTTTCGCGCAGCAAACAAGCATTTCTGGAGATTAGGAAAAAATGGGAAAGATCATCGGTATTGACCTCGGCACCACGAACTCGTGCGTCGCGGTGATGGAAGGCAACCAGGTCAAGGTCATCGAGAACTCGGAAGGTGCGCGCACCACGCCGTCGATCATCGCGTACATGGACGACAACGAAGTGCTCGTCGGTGCGCCGGCCAAGCGTCAGTCCGTGACGAACCCGAAGAACACGCTGTTCGCGGTGAAGCGCCTGATCGGCCGCCGCTTCGAAGAGAAGGAAGTGCAGAAGGACATCGGCCTGATGCCGTACTCGATCATCAAGGCCGACAACGGCGACGCATGGGTCGAGGCGCACGGGCAGAAGCTCGCGCCGCCGCAGGTGTCGGCCGAAGTGCTGCGCAAGATGAAGAAGACGGCCGAAGACTACCTCGGCGAGCCGGTCACGGAAGCCGTGATCACGGTGCCGGCGTACTTCAACGACAGCCAGCGTCAGGCCACCAAGGACGCCGGCCGCATCGCGGGCCTCGAAGTCAAGCGGATCATCAACGAGCCGACCGCGGCCGCGCTCGCGTTCGGTCTCGACAAGGCCGAGAAGGGCGACCGCAAGATCGCCGTGTATGACCTCGGCGGCGGTACCTTCGACGTGTCGATCATCGAGATCGCGGACGTCGACGGCGAGAAGCAGTTCGAAGTGCTGTCGACCAACGGCGACACGTTCCTCGGCGGCGAGGACTTCGACCAGCGCATCATCGATTACATCATCGGCGAGTTCAAGAAGGAGCAGGGCGTCGACCTGTCGAAGGACGTGCTCGCGCTGCAGCGCCTGAAGGAAGCGGCCGAAAAGGCGAAGATCGAGCTGTCGTCGAGCCAGCAGACCGAAATCAACCTGCCGTACATCACGGCCGACGCATCGGGTCCGAAGCACCTGAACCTCAAGATCACGCGCGCGAAGCTCGAAGCGCTGGTCGAGGATCTGGTCGAGCGCACGATCGAACCGTGCCGCATCGCGATCAAGGACGCCGGCGTCAAGGTGTCGGACATCGACGACGTGATCCTCGTCGGCGGGCAGACGCGCATGCCGAAGGTGCAGGAGAAGGTGAAGGAATTCTTCGGCAAGGAACCGCGCCGTGACGTGAACCCGGACGAAGCCGTCGCCGTCGGCGCGGCGATCCAGGGCCAGGTGCTGTCCGGCGACCGCAAGGACGTGCTGCTGCTCGACGTGACCCCGCTGTCGCTCGGCATCGAAACGCTCGGCGGCGTGATGACGAAGATGATCAGCAAGAACACGACGATCCCGACGAAGCACTCGCAGGTGTATTCGACGGCGGACGACAACCAGTCGGCCGTGACGATCAAGGTGTATCAGGGCGAACGCGAAATGGCGGCCGGCAACAAGCTGCTCGGCGAGTTCAACCTCGAAGGCATCCCGCCCGCACCGCGCGGCGTGCCGCAGATCGAAGTGACTTTCGACATCGACGCGAACGGCATCCTGCACGTCGGCGCGAAGGACAAGGCGACCGGCAAGGAAAACAAGATCACGATCAAGGCCAACTCGGGTCTGTCCGAGGCGGAAATCGATCAGATGATCAAGGACGCGGAAGCGAACGCGGCGGAAGATCACAAGCTGCGTGAGCTGGCCGATTCGCGCAACCAGGGCGACGCGCTCGTCCACAGCACGAAGAAGGCGCTCTCCGAGTACGGCGACAAGCTGGACGCCGGCGAGAAGGAGAAGATCGAGGCGGCGCTGAAGTCGCTCGAGGACGTGCTGAAGGACACGTCGGCCGACAAGGCCGCGATCGACGCGAAGGTCGAGGAGCTTGGCAAGGCATCGCAGAAGCTCGGCGAGAAGATGTACGCCGACATGCAGGCCCAGGCGGGTGCGGCCGGCGCGGCCGGTGCAGCGGAGGGCGCGGCGCAGGGCGGCGCGCAGCAGGCTGCGGACGACGTCGTCGACGCCGAGTTCAAGGAAGTGAAGAAGGACTGAGGCCGGGTTGCAACGGCACCGTACGCCGCGCGCGCGATCCGCGCGCGGCGCGGCCGACAAGCCGTCTGTCTTTCCTTCCTGCCGCTGCGCGTTGCGTGGCGGATGGCCGGATCGACTCCACGCCTGGCGGGCTTCGCGGCCCTCCGGGCACATTTGTTTTTTGGCGGGCGCTGCGTAACCTCTGCGGCGCCGGACGAGTCGAGAGACTTTACTGCGGGCGAAAGGAGCCGACGCGCGTGCGGCGCGCGGCGGCGGTGAATCGATATGGCGAAACGGGATTACTACGAGGTTCTGGGCGTCGCGAAGAACGCGAGCGACGACGAAATCAAGAAGGCGTATCGCAAGCTGGCGATGAAGTACCACCCGGACCGCAATCCGGACAACAAGGATGCGGAAGAGCATTTCAAGGAGGTGAAGGAAGCCTATGAAATGCTGTCGGACAGCCAGAAGCGGGCCGCGTACGACCAGTACGGCCACGCGGGCGTCGACCCGAACATGGGCGGTGCGGGCGCACAGGGCTTCGGCGGCTTCGCGGACGCGTTCGGCGACATCTTCGGCGACATCTTCGGTCAGGCTGCGGGCGGTCGCGGCGGCCGCGGCGGCCCGCAGGTGTATCGCGGCGCCGATCTGCGCTACAGCATGGAAATCACGCTGGAGCAAGCCGCGCACGGCTACGACACGCAGATCCGCGTGCCGAGCTGGGTATCGTGCGAAGTCTGTCACGGCTCGGGCGCGAAGCCGGGCACGAAGCCCGAAACCTGCCCGACCTGTCATGGCCAGGGCACGGTGCGCATGTCGCAGGGCTTCTTCAGCATCCAGCAGACCTGCCCGAAGTGTCACGGCACCGGCACCTACATCCCGGAGCCGTGCGCGCACTGCCACGGCTCGGGCAAGGTGAAGGAAACCAAGACGCTCGAAGTCAAGATCCCGGCCGGGATCGACGACGGGATGCGGATCCGCTCGGCCGGCAACGGCGAGCCGGGCATCAACGGCGGGCCGCCGGGCGACCTCTACGTCGAAATCCACATCAAGCCGCACGCGGTGTTCGAGCGCGACGGCGACGATCTGCACTGCCAGATGCCGATCCCGTTCACGACGGCGGCGCTCGGCGGCGAGATCGAGGTGCCGACGCTGGCCGGTCGTGCGACGTTCCCGGTGCCGGAAGGCACGCAGTCGGGCAAGACGTTCCGTCTGCGCGGCAAGGGCATCAAGGGGCTGCGTTCGAGCATTGCCGGCGATCTGTACGTGCACGTCCAGGTCGAAACGCCGGTGAAGCTGACCGACCATCAGCGCGATCTGCTCAAGCAGTTCGAGAAGTCGCTGGCCGAAGGCGGTGCGCGTCACAGCCCGCAGAGCAAGAGCTGGTTCGACCGCGTGAAGAGCTTCTTTGAGTAAGTCATGACTGACGGCAACGGGAGCGCGTCGTTCGCGCTCTTGGACGATTGCGACTCGACCGCGTCCGCGCGGTCGAGTCGTTTGTATTCGGGCTTCGTGCGTGAACGCGTGTGTACCGATCCCGCACGGCTCGACGCGCTCGATGCGGCGCTCGCGCAGGACTTGCGCGACGGCCTGCATGCGGTCGTCGTCGGCGACTATGAATTCGGACGCAATCTGCAACGTGCGCAACCGGGCCATGCCCCGCTGCGCTTTTTGCTGTATGCACGCTGCGAGCGCCTGTCGCGCGCGGAGGTCGACGCGTGGCTCGCGGCGCAGGACGGCGCCGATACGCCGTCGATCGCGGGTGTCGCGCACGTGCGGAAAAGCGTGACGCGCGACGCGTTCGGCGCTGCGATCGCCGCCGTGCACGACGCGCTGCGCGCCGGCGATTCGTATCAGATCAACTATACGTACCGGATGAACTTCGAGGTGTTCGGCACGCCGCTCGCGCTGTACCGGCGGCTGCGCGCGCGTCAGCCGGTGCGCTACGGCGCGCTGATCGCGCTGCGCGACGGCGCGTGGATCGTGTCGTGCTCGCCCGAGCTGTTCGTCGAGAAGCACGGCGAGCTGCTGCGCGCGCGGCCGATGAAGGGCACCGCGCCGCGTTCGGCCGATCCGCAGCAGGATGCGGCGTCCGCCGCGTTTCTCGCGAACGATCCGAAGAACCGCGCGGAAAACGTGATGATCGTCGATCTGCTGCGCAACGACGTGTCGCGGATCGCGCGCACGGGCACGGTCCGCGTGCCGGCGCTGTTTTCGGTCGAACCGTATGCGTCGGTGTGGCAGATGACGTCGACGGTCGAGGCCGGCTGGCGCGACGGCACGACATTCGCCGACATGCTGCGCGCGCTGTTTCCGTGCGGCTCGATCACGGGCGCGCCGAAGCACAAGACGATGCAGCTGATCGACGCGATCGAAACGACGCCGCGCGGGCTCTACACGGGAACGATCGGCTGGCTCGATGCGCCGCGCGATGCGGCCGCGGCGTGCGGCGATTTCTGTCTGTCGGTCGCGATCCGGACGCTGACGCTCGACGCGCCGCCGGCCTCTGCACCGGCGGGCGACGACCGGCGGCGCGGGACGATGGGCGTCGGCGCCGGCATCGTGCTCGACAGCGTGGCCGCCGACGAATACGCGGAGTGCGAATTGAAAGCACGCTTCCTGACCGACGCCGATCCCGGCTTCCAGCTGTTCGAGACGACCTGCGCGACGCGCGCGGACGGCATCCGCCACGTCGATCGCCACCTCGCGCGGCTGCAGCGCAGCGCGGACGCGTTCGGCTTTCGCTTCGATGCCGATGCGCTGCGGCGCGCGATCGACGCGCGCTGCGCGGCGCTGGACGGCGACGGGCCGTACCGGATGAAGCTCTCGCTTGCGAAGGACGGCACGCTCGACATCGTCGCCGCAGCGCTGAAGCCGCTGCCTGCGGGGCCGGTGCGCGTCTGGCTCGCAGCCGACCACGGCTTCGCGCCGACGCGCGCGAACGACGGGCTGCTGCTGCACAAGACGACGCGCCGCGCCGACTACGATCGCGCCTGGCAGGCGGCGGAAGCACTCGGCGGCTTCGACATGCTGTTCGTCAACGAGCGCGGCGAGCTGACCGAAGGCGGGCGCTCGAACCTGTTCGTGAAGCTCGACGGGCAATGGATGACGCCGCCGCTCGCGTCGGGCGTGCTGCCGGGCGTGATGCGCGCCGTGCTGCTCGACGATCCGGCCTTCGGCGCGGTCGAGCGCATCGTCACGCGCGACGATCTCTCGCGCGCGCAGGCGCTGCTGCTCACGAACGCGCTGCGCGGCGCGCTCGACGCGGTATTGACGAAGTAGCGCGGCACGGTCCCTCCCGCCGCAAGTAAAAAGCGCGACGCCCGGCAGCGGACGTCGCGCTTTCGTTTGTCGACGGCTCGCGTGGGCGCGCCGCGATGGATGCTCAGAACGAATGCTCGGGCCCGGGGAACGAGCCGTCCTTCACTGCCTTCACGTATGCATCGACCGCCGCCTCGATGTTCGGCTGCCCCTGCATGAAGTCCTTCACGAAACGCGGCCGCTTGCCGGGGAAGATCCCGAGCATGTCGTGCAGCACGAGCACTTGCCCCGAGCAGTCGGCGCCCGCGCCGATGCCGATCGTCGGAATCTTCAGCATGTGCGTGACTTCGGCGGCGACGAGCGTCGGCACCGCTTCGAGCACGACGAGCTGCGCGCCGGCCGCCTCGATCGCGCGCGCGTCGCGCAGCAGCTGCGCGGCGCCGGCTTCGGTCTTGCCCTGCACCTTGAAGCCGCCGAACGCGTGCACCGACTGCGGCGTGAGGCCGAGGTGCGCGCATACCGGCACCGAGCGCTCGACGAGGAAGCGGATCGTCTCGGCGAGCCATTCGCCGCCTTCGAGCTTGACCATCTGCGCGCCTGCGCGCATCAGCTCGACCGCGTTCGCGAACGCATCGGCCGGCGTGCCGTAGGTGCCGAACGGCAGATCGGCGACGACGAGCGCACGCGGCTGCGCGCGCGCGACGCATGCGGTGTGATACGCGATGTCGGCGAGCGACACGGGCAGCGTCGTCGAGTGGCCCTGCAGCACGTTGCCGAGCGAATCGCCGATCAGCAGCACGTCGGTGCCCGCGCGGTCGAGCAATGCGGCGAAGCTCGCGTCGTAGCACGTGAGCATCGCGATCTTCTCGCCGGCGTCGCGCATCGCCTGCAGCTTCGGCACCGTCACGGCAGGCCGGCTCGATTCCTGGAGATAGGTCATGGAGAAATCCGGTTCGATGAGTGAAAAACGACGGGCGGGACGCGTGTCAGCGCGTCGTCTCGCCCTTGACGAAGAATTCCTTGCGGCCGCGCATCGTTTCGATGCGCTCGACCAGCAGCGCGAAGTCTTCGGGGGAATCCAGCGGGTTCAGGTGTTCCGCGGCGACCGTCAGCACCGGCGTGCGGTCGTAGTGATAGAAGAATTCGTTGTAGGCGTCGACGAGCGCGCGCAGGTACGCATCGCCGATCTGCAGTTCCATCGGCAGCCCGCGCTTCTGGATCCGCGCGAACAGCACTTCGGGGCTCGCCTGCAGATAGACGACGAGATCGGGCGCCGGCGCACGCGGCGCTTCGAGATGCGCGGCGATCGACCGGTACAGCTGCCATTCGTCTTCGGGCAGGTTCAGCCGCGCGAAGATGTCGTTCTTCTGCGGCATGAAGTCGGCGACGACCGGCCGGCCCGTATCGAGCGCGCCGATCAGCTCGGCCGCCTGCTGCGCGCGCTGCAGCGCGAACGACAGCTGCGTCGGCAGCGCATAACGCGCGGTGTCGCGATAGAAGCGCTCGAGAAAGGGGCTGTCTTGCGGCCGCTCGAGCAGCGTCTGCATCGACCAGCGTTCGGCCAGCAGCTGCGCGAGCGTCGTCTTGCCGACGCCGATCGGCCCTTCGATCACGAGATAGCGATGCGGGGCGCGCAGATCGGGCGCGGTGACGGTCAGCGGTGTGGGGTTCATCGGCAGCGGTTCTTGTCGGCGCCGTCGCCGGCGGCGAGCGCCTTCATCAGGCACTGACAGGTCTGCACCTTCTCGATGCGCTGGTGCGCGACCGCAGCGAGGAATGCGTCGGCGCGGCCGCGCGCCGGAATGTCGAGCAGCGGCTCGACCTCGACGAGCGGCACGAGCGCGAAGGCGCGCTCGGTCAGGCGCGGATGCGGGACGATCAGGTCGGGCTCGTCGATCGAATCGGCACCGAACAGCAGGATGTCGATGTCGAGCGTGCGCGGCGCATTGCGGTACGGACGTTCGCGGCCGAAGTGATGTTCGATCTTCTGGCAGAGCGCGAGCAGCTCGCGGGCGGCGAGCGTCGTGTCGACCTTGACGACGCAGTTGTAGTAGTCGTCGCCGCCCGCATCGATCGGCGCGGTGCGGTACAGGCTCGACTTGTCGAGAATCGTGATGGTGCGCTGCTGCGCGAGACACACCACCGCGTCCTTCAGGGTCTGGCGCGCATCGCCGAGATTTGCGCCGAGCCCGAGATATGCAACCGTCATGGCATCACTTCCTGCGTCGTTCGCCGGCGAGCGCGTCAGTCGTCGGAGCTGCCCGCGGTATCGGGCGCCTGCTCGGCGGCGCCTTCGCCCGACTTGCGGTTGCGCGCACCGCCGCGGCGGCGCCGCTTGCGGGGCGATTTTTCCTTCGACCCGCCCTGCGAGAGCAGTGCCTCGCGCGCGGCCGCGTCGCCTTCGATGAAATCCGTCCACCACTGTCCGACAGCCGGGTCGAGCTCGCCGGATTCGCAGCGTAACAGGAGGAAATCATACCCCGCTCGAAATCTTTGGTGTTCCAGCAGCCGCAGCGCGCTGCGGCCCGAGCGTTTTTCGAGGCGCAGCTGCAGGCCCCAGATCTCGCGCATGTCGGCCGAATAGCGCTTGTGGATCGCCAGCTTTTCGGTCTGCATGTCGAGCACGTCGTCCATCGCGCGGTGCAGCGCGGGCACCGGGAATTCGCCTTCGGCCGTGTACTGCTCGAAGCGCTGGCGCATGTCGTGCCACAGCAGCGTCGCGAACAGGAAGCCCGGCGATACGGGCTTGCCGGCGCGCACGCGCGCGTCGGTATTGTTCAGCGCGAGCGTGATGAACTTCTCGCCCTGCGGCTGTTCGAGCACGACGTCGAGCAGCGGCAGCAGCCCGTGGTGCAGCCCTTCCTTGCGCAGCCGCTGCAGGCACGCGAGCGCATGGCCCGACAGCAGCAGCTTCAGCATTTCGTCGAACAGGCGCGCGGCCGGCACGTTGTTGATCAGATCGGCGAGCGCGTTGATCGGCTCGCGCGTGTGCGGCTCGATCTCGAAGCCGAGCTTCGCCGCGAAGCGCACGACGCGCAGCATCCGCACCGGATCCTCGCGGTAGCGCGTGGCCGGATCGCCGATCATCCGCAGCAGGCGCGCGCGCACGTCGGCCATGCCGTCGTGGTAGTCGAGCACCGTCTGCGTCGACGGGTCGTAGTACATCGCGTTGATCGTGAAGTCGCGGCGCGCGGCGTCTTCGTGCTGCTCGCCCCAGACGTTGTCGCGCAGCACGCGGCCGCTCGCGTCGACCGCATGCGTGCGGCGATCGAGCTCGTCGCGCTTCAGGCGTTTGGGCGGCTCGGCCGTCGCGGCTTCCGGCGGCGCATCGACGAGCGCGCGGAACGTCGACACCTCGATCAGCTCCTGGCCGAACTGCACGTGGACGATCTGGAAGCGGCGGCCGATCAGGCGCGCACGGCGGAACAGGCGCTGCACTTCGGTCGGCGTCGCGTCGGTCGCGACGTCGAAATCCTTCGGCGCGATCCCGAGCAGCAGGTCGCGCACTGCGCCGCCGACGATGAACGCGCGGTAACCGGCCTGCTGCAGTGTGTCGGTCACGCGCACGGCGTTCTTCGAGATCAGCGCGGGATCGATGCCGTGCACGCTGGCCGGCACGATGGTCGGCTCGTGATTGCTGCGCGGCTTTTTCGCGGCGGCGGCGCGCGCGGATCTGGCCGGCCGCGGCGCGGCGGAAGCCGGTGCGTCGGCCGCGCTCGCGGCGGGGGAGGTTTGCACGGCGTCGTCCTGGCCGAGCAGCTTGCGGATGAGTTTCTTGATCACGACGTTCAGAAGAGATCGAGGATGCGCCAGCCGCGGTCGCGGGCATGCGCGCGCAGCGTGTCGTCGGGATTGGTCGCGATCGGATCGGTGACTTTCTCGAGCAGCGGGATGTCGTTGTGCGAGTCGCTGTAGAAGTAGCTGCGCTCGAAGTCGTCCCAGTGCTTGCCGAGCGAGGCGAGCCAGGCTTCGGTGCGCACGATCTTGCCTTCGCGATAGCTCGGCGTACCGGTCGGCCGCCCCGTGTACGGCGAATCGGGATGGCCGTCGATCGTCTCGACCTCGCACGCGATCAGCGTCTCGACACCGAACGCGGCCGCGATCGGCCGCGTGATGAATTCGTTCGTCGCGGTGACGATGCAGCAGAGATCGCCCGCGTCGAGGTGCTTACGCACGAGTTCGAGCGCGGCGGGCGTCATCGCGGGCCGGATCACCTCGTGCATGTACTGCTCGTGCCATTGCGCGAGCTGCTCGCGCGAATACTTCGCGAGCGGCGTGAGCATCGCCGTCAGGTACGCATGGATGTCGAGCTTGCCGGCCTTGTAGTCGGCGAAGAACTGATCGTTCTGGCGCGAGAAGCTTTCCGCGTCGACGATGCCGAGCTTCACCATGAAGCGGCCCCATTCGTGGTCGCTATCGGTCGGGATCAGCGTGTGATCGAGGTCAAAGAGTGCCAGATTAGTCATGGAAGCGCATTTTACTCGAAGCGGTTCGGGCCCGCGCCGGGCGGCGCGATGTCGTCGCCGGGGCGGGCCAGCATCCGGCGCAGCAGCGGCAGCGTGACCGCGCGTTTCTGCTCAAGCGAGAAGCGGTCGAGCGCGTCGAGCAGCGCCATCAGGCTCGGCATGTCGCGCCGGAAATGGGTGAGCAGATAGGCGGCCACGTCGTCGGTCAGCGTGATGCCGCGCTCCTTCGCCGCGAGGCGCAGCACCTCGATCTTGCCGGCGTCGGACAGCGGCGACAGGTGGAACACGAGCCCCCAGCCGAGCCGCGTGCGCAGATCCTCGCGCACGTCGAGCGCAAGCGGCGCCGCCGGGCCTGCCGCCACGAACGCGCTCGACGGATGCGCGCGGACTTCGTTGAACAGATTGAACAGCGCGACCTGCTGCGTATCGGACATGCGGTCGCAATCGTCGATCGCATAGATGCCGATGCGCGGATCGAACGTGAACGCGCCGAGCGGGCTTTGCGGCGTGAGATAGCGTGCGTAGCCGTACGATGCGTCGCTGACGAGCGCCTGCAGCAGATGGCTGCGGCCGCTGCCGGGCTCGCCCCAGATGTAGAACGAGCGGTCGGGCACGGGGCCCGCCGCGAGCGCGAGATCGAGCTTCTGCAGCCGCGTGACGAGCTCGCCGTTCTCGCCCGTGATGAAGTTGTCGAACGTGGCGGGCGGCGGCGTGCCGAGATCGAGCGTCAGTTGACGGGTCACCATGCGGGTCGATTGGAAAAACGCGTGCCGGGCGCCGGACACGCACCGCGGAACGCAGGCCGGTTGGCGGCACGCGCGACCGTACGCAGGGCGGCGCGCGGCGTCGTGCGCGGCTCGCTCGGCGAGGAAAACGGGGACGTGTTGGCCAAGATGCGATCCCTGACGATTCGATGCGGGGAATTCCGGCCAGCGGGCCGGCTTCGGGTAAAATCGCATTTTACCGACCTTCTCGCATTCCCCCATGAATCCTCCGAAATCCGCTCCCGACGCTCAGGGTCTGTCCTACCGCGACGCAGGCGTCGACATCGATGCCGGCGACGCCCTCGTCGACAAGATCAAGCCTTTTGCGAAGAAAACCCTGCGCGATGGCGTGCTCGGCGGCATCGGCGGGTTCGGTGCGCTATTCGAAGTGCCGAAGAAGTACAAGGAGCCCGTGCTCGTGTCGGGCACCGACGGCGTCGGCACCAAGCTCAAGCTCGCGTTTCATCTGAACAAACACGACACGGTCGGCCAGGATCTCGTCGCGATGAGCGTGAACGACATCCTCGTGCAAGGCGCCGAGCCGCTGTTCTTCCTCGACTACTTCGCGTGCGGCAAGCTGGACGTCGACACGGCGGCCACCGTCGTCAAGGGCATCGCGCAAGGCTGCGAACTGTCGGGCTGCGCGCTGATCGGCGGCGAAACGGCCGAAATGCCGGGCATGTATCCGGACGGCGAATACGATCTGGCCGGCTTCGCGGTCGGCGCGGTCGAGAAGAGCAAGATCATCGACGGCAGCACGATCGCCGAAGGCGACGTCGTGCTCGGCCTCGCATCGAGCGGCATCCACTCGAACGGCTTCTCGCTCGTGCGCAAGATCATCGAGCGCGCGAATCCCGACCTGTCGGCCGATTTCCACGGCCGCTCGCTCGCCGACGCGCTGATGGCGCCGACGCGCATCTACGTGAAGCCGCTGCTCGCGCTGATGCAGAAGATCGCCGTGAAGGGCATGGCGCACATCACGGGCGGCGGCCTCGTCGAGAACATTCCGCGCGTGCTGCGCGAAGGCCTGACGGCCGAGCTCGACCAGAAGGCGTGGCCGCTGCCGCCGCTGTTCAAGTGGCTGCAGGAGCACGGCGGCGTCGCCGATGCGGAAATGCACCGCGTGTTCAACTGCGGGATCGGGATGGCCGTGATCGTGTCGGCGGCGGATGCCGACGCAGCGGTCGCCGATCTGACGGCTGCCGGCGAACAGGTGTGGAAGATCGGCACCGTGCGCGCGAGCCGCGAAGGCGAGGCGCAGACGGTCGTGGTCTGACGCGCCGCGTTCTGCCGATGGATCAGCAAAACCGCCCGGGCTGGCACCGGGCGGTTTTTTTTCGGGCGCCGTACGGCGCGCCGGCGAAGGAGGGACGACGATGAGCGAAGACGAACGGGCGATTCGCGAACTGGTGGACACCTGGTTCGTGTCGAGCCGGCGCGGCGATCTGGCCACCGTACTCGACCTGATCGCCGACGACGCGATCTTCATGGTGGTCGGCCGGCCGCCGTTCGACAAGGCGGCGTTCGCGGCCGCGTCGCGCGATGCGAATACCGGCGGCACCGACGCGCCGAAGATCGACGGCCGCTACCGGATCGACGAACTGCGCGTGCTCGGCGACTGGGCGTACATGCGCAACTTCATCGAGATCGAAGCGACGCCTCGCGGCGGCGATACCGTGCGCCGGTCCGGTCATACGCTGACGATCTTCCGCAAGCAGGACGGCCGCTGGCAGCTGGTGCGCGACGCGAATCTCGTGACACTCGCGCAATGAGCGCGGCGACGGTGCAGACTTGCTCCGGCCGCGCTGCGCGGGGCGCCGCGTAGCGGCGCCGTCGCGGCGCGCGACCGGGCGATGTCCTTCGGCTCAGCCCGCGGGAATGTGCCCGTCGAGCACGCGTTCGAGCGCGTCGAGCGCGCGCGCGGTCGAATCGGGCGCGATGCAATCGACGACGATCCGTTCCGGCATCGCGCGCAGCCACGTGATCTGCCGTTTGCAGAGCTGGCGCGTCGCGAAGATGCCCTTGTCGCGCATCGTCCGGTAATCGATGTCGCCGTCGAGGAATTCCCATGCCTGCCGATAGCCGACGCAGCGCATCGACGGCAGGCCGAGATGCAGATCGTCGCGGCGGCGCAGTCGTTCCACTTCGTCGATGAAGCCCGCGGCGAGCATCGCGTCGAATCGCTGCGCGATGCGGGCGTGCAGCACCGCGCGATCGGACGGTTCGAGCGCGACCGGCACGAAGCGGTAGGCGGCGGCCGCGTCGTCGGCGGGACGCGGCGCCGCAAGTAGCGCGGACATCGGCTGCCCGCTCAGCATGAAGACTTCGAGCGCGCGCTGAATGCGCTGCGCGTCGTTCGGCGCGAGCCGCGCGGCCGTTGCCGGATCGACCTGCGCGAGCCGTGCATGCAGCGCGGGCCAGCCGTCGCGTGCGGCTTCGGCGTCGAGTTCGGCGCGCACC
Source organism: Burkholderia sp. HMSC10F09 (assembly GCF_001806955.1). Taxonomy (NCBI): domain Bacteria; kingdom Pseudomonadati; phylum Pseudomonadota; class Betaproteobacteria; order Burkholderiales; family Burkholderiaceae; genus Burkholderia; species Burkholderia sp. HMSC10F09. The sequence continues at coordinate 6,106 of NZ_KV786710.1, read as the reverse complement.
GCGGGATCGGCGGTCGGCAGATCGTTCAGCCCTTGCGTGAGCGCCTTGTAGTACAGCATCGTGCCACCGGCGAGCAGCGGCGTGTTGCCGCGCGCGACGATCTCGCCGATCAGCCGCAGCGTGTCCGCGCGAAAGCTGGCCGCAGAATACGCGTCGGCCGGGTCGATGATGTCGATCAGATGGTGCGGCACGCGTGCGCGCTCGTCGCGCGTCGGTTTCGCGGTGCCGATGTCCATGTCGCGGTAGACGAGCGCCGAATCGACGCTGACGATCTCGATCGGTCGGCGCGCGGCGAGCGCCAGCGCAGCGGCGGTCTTGCCCGATGCGGTGGGGCCGAGCAGACAGGCGATCGTCGTCGGGACGGACTGCGCGGACACGCTCATTGGCCGCGCATGAACAGGCGGTCGAGATCGCTCAGCGTGAGCTGATACCAGGTCGGCCGGCCGTGATTGCACTGGTCCGCGCGTTCGGTCGCTTCCATCTGACGCAGCAGCGCGTTCATTTCGTCGAGCGTCAGACGCCGATTCGCGCGCACCGCGTGATGGCACGCCAGCGTGCCGAGCAGTTCGTGCTGGCGTTCGGTCAGCACACGCGAGCCGCCGAACGCGTGCAGATCGGCGAGCACCGCGCGCGCGAGCGCCTGCAGGTCGGCGTCTTTCAGCAGTGCAGGCACCGCGCGGATCGCGAGCGACGTCGGCGACAACACCGCAAGGTCGAAGCCGAGCGCTTCGAGCGTGTCGCGCTCTTCCTCGACGGTGCCGATCTCGACCGGCGTCGCCGTCATCGATACCGGCAGCAGCAGCGACTGCACGGCCACCGCGCGGTCCGCGAGCGCGTTCTTGAACTGCTCGTACAGGATGCGTTCGTGCGCCGCGTGCATGTCGACGATCACGAGCCCGTGCGCGTTCTGCGCCAGCACGTAGATGCCGTGGATCTGGCCGAGCGCGAAACCGAGCGGCTGCTCGTCGTGCATGGAAGCAGCGGACGGCATCGCCGCGAACCCGGGCAGCGGCGCGGCCGGGTCGTCGGCCGCGTCGCGCGCCGTCGTCGTGGCGTCCGGCGTGCCGGCGCCCGTGTCCTTGCGGCCGAACAGCGCATCGTAGAGCGCGAGCGGCTGCGCGACCGGCAGCGTGCCCTGCGTCATCCGCGCCTGGCGTAGCCATGTGCTGCCCGGCGCCGACGAAGACGGCGACGAGAAACCGCTGCCGGCCGTCGATGCGGGCTGATTCGGGCTTTGGCCGAGCGGCGTCGAGAGGAACGACGCCGGGCCGCGCGGCGCCGGTTCGAGATGCGCGGCGTGCCCGCCCGCGGTGGTTTCCGGCGACGCGCCGGCATGGCGTGCAAGCGCGCGCTGCACCGCGTGGAATACGAACTGGTGGATCGAGCGCGAATCGCGGAACCGCACCTCGATCTTCGACGGATGCACGTTGACGTCGACCGCTTCCGGCGGCAGGTCGAGGAACAGCACGTACGACGGATAGCGGTCGCCGTGCAGCACGTCTTCGTACGCGGCCCGCACTGCGTGCGTGAGCAGCTTGTCGCGCACGAAGCGGCCGTTCACGAAGAAGTATTGCTGGTCCGCGCGGCCGCGGCTTGCAGTCGGCAGCCCGGCGCAGCCGTAGACCGCGAGCGGGCCCGCGCGCTCGTCGAGCGGCAGGTGCGCGGTCGCGAAACCGTCGCCGAGGATCTTCGCGACGCGCTGCGCAGGCTCGGTCGCGTTCCAGTGCTCGACGGCCTTGCCGTTGTGCAGCACCGAGATCGCGACGTCCGGCCGTGCGAGCGCCGCGCGGCGGATCATTTCGACGCAGTGGCCGAATTCGGTCTGCTCGCTCTTCAGGAACTTGCGGCGCGCGGGCGTGTTGAAGTACAGCTCGCGCACCTCGATCGTCGTACCGACCGCGCCGGCCGCGGGCGACAGCACGCCTGTCTGCGCGTCGATGCGCGTCGCGTGCGCGGCGTCTGCCGTGCGGCTCGTGATGAACATCTCGGCGACCGATGCGATCGACGCGAGCGCCTCGCCGCGGAACCCGAGCGTCGCGACCGCTTCGAGCTCTTCGAGCGAGCGGATCTTGCTCGTCGCGTGACGCATCAGCGCGAGCGGCAACTCGCCGGGCGGAATCCCGCAGCCGTCGTCGGTGATCGAGATGCGCTTCACGCCGCCTTCCTCGAGCACGATGCGCAGCGTCGTCGCGCCGGCGTCCATCGCGTTCTCGAGCAATTCCTTGACGACCGACGCTGGACGTTCGACGACCTCGCCCGCGGCGATCTGGCTGATCAGCTGGTCGGGCAGGGGCTGGATCGCGCGTAGCGGGCGCGGAGCAGGGGCGGGCGCGGCGGTCGCGGCCGTTTCGGTGAATTCGGACATGGCCGAATTATAGCGAGGCCGCGGATGCGTGCCGGCGCGCCCGGCCGTTACGTTTTTTCACGGAGCGCGAAGGCAGTTTGGGTATCATGGCTGCGTCGCGCGCGCCGGCCTTGCCGGACGCCGTTTTCACCCCGGTGGCCGGTCTGGCCCTTTCGCCTTCGAGGAATCGCATTTGGATACGCTGCTTCATTTCGTCAACCTTGTCCTGCATATCGACGCCTTCCTCGGCGATTTCATCCGGCAGTACGGCGCGTGGGTGTACCTGGTGCTGTTCCTGATCGTGTTCTGCGAGACCGGGCTGGTCGTGTTTCCGTTTCTGCCCGGCGATTCGCTGCTGTTCATCGGCGGCGCGTTCGCCGCGACCGGCGAAATGAATGTCGGTGCGCTGATCGTGCTGCTGCTCGTGGCGGCGATCGGCGGCAATACCGTCAACTATCTGATCGGCCGCTGGGTCGGCCCGAAGGTGTTCAATACGCGCATCCCGGTGCTCGAGCGCTTCCTCGATCGCGCGGCGCTGCAGAAGACGCACACGTTCTATGAAAAGCACGGCGGCAAGACGATCGTGCTCGCGCGCTTCATTCCGGTCGTGCGCACGTTCGCACCGTTCGTCGCGGGCGCTTCGGCGATGAGCGCGGCGCGCTTTCAGCTGTTCAACGTGCTCGGCGCGCTGATCTGGGTGCTGCTGCTCGTGCTGCTCGGCTATTTCTTCGGCAACATTCCGTTCATCCGCCAGTATCTGAACGTGATCGTGCTCGCCGGGATCGGCGCGGCGGTGGTGCCGGTCGCGATCGGCGCGCTATGGAAGCTCCTGCGCGGGCGGCATTCCGATACGACGCAGAAGACCGGCGGGCGGTGACGCCGGCTACGGAAGTGCGGTGAACGAGCGTGGCGATGTGCCGCGCATCGACGATCGACGAACCCCTCGCGTGGTACTGCGAGGGGTTTTGTTTTGTGGCGGCCGCTTTCCGCGCGGTCCGCCCGCCTTGTTCGTTCGTCGTTTCGGGGAGGCTGTCGTGTCGCGTGTCGCGTGTCGCGTTTGCGTCGCGATGCCGTCATGCGCTGCGATGCGCGACCGGCGTTTCGGGCGTCGGGTACTGCGCGTCGCGGAACGTGTCGAGGATCACGCGGTGCGTGTCGCAGTAGACCTGCCAGTAGTTCGCGGGCTGCGTGGACGGGCGCACGAACAGCAGCGGCCCTTCGGGCGTGAACTGCAGCACGCCGACGTCGGGCGCCGGATCGGTCAGCACGTTCGGAATCTTCTGGACCGCGGCCTTCAGCCGGTTGATCGCGTCGACCGCATCGACGCCGTTCGCGATCTTCGCGGTCAGATCGACGCGGCGGTACGGCGTTGCGCTGTAGTTCGCGATGTTGTCCGAGAAGATCTTGTTGTTGCCGACGATCGTCACGACGTTGTCGGCCGTGATGATCGTCGTGCCGAACAGGCCGAGCTCCTTCACCGTGCCGGTGACGCCGCCCGCGCTGATCACGTCGCCGACCTTGAACGGGCGCAGCACCTGCATGAACACGCCCGCGGCGAAATGCGACAGCAGCCCGCCCCATGCCGTACCGATCGCGAGACCGAGGCCGGCGAGCAGCGCGGCGAACGACGTGGTCTGCACGCCGAAAAGCTGCAGGATGGCGAGGATCAGCAGGATCGTCAGCAGCACGCTGACGACGGAACTCAGATAGTCGGCGAGCGTCGGGTCGACCTTGCCGGAGCGGCGCACGACCTTGCCGAGCAGGCGTGTGCCGACGTGAATCGCCCAGCGGCCGATGAACCAGAGCGCAATCGCGGCGAGGAGGTTCAGGCCGAAGTCGAGGCCGCGGGTCATCAGGAATTGTTGGGCGGTTTCCAGGTTCAGCATGGGGGCTCCGTGGGTGAAGGGGCCGACAGGCGGCTTGGGGACCGATGGTTATAACCGAAGCGCCCGCGATGCAGGATCAACAAATGTTAAAGACTGCACTGCATCGCGGGGAAATCGCGCGTTTCGCGCGCGATCTAAGTGGAATGCCGAACCGTCTGCATCATGCAGAGCGCGAGCGCCGCTTCCCAGTGCGGCGCGTGCAGACCGAAATGCTCGGCGAGCTTCGCATTCGACATCTGCGAATTGGCCGGCCGCTTCGCGGGCGTCGGATATGCGCTGGCGGGAATCGGCATTACCGCCGGCTTTTTCGGCAGATCGGCGAGGCGGAAGATCGCTTCGGCAAAGCCATGCCACGACGTCGAGCCGGCGGCGCACAGATGATAGATGCCCGAATGCGCATGCCACCATTCGTCGCGCATCGGGGCGCACGTAGCTTGCGCGACGACGTGCGCAGTCAGCGTCGCGATCGTATTCGACCACGTCGGCGCGCCGATCTGGTCGGCGACGACGTTCAGTTCGTCACGCTCGGCGCCGAGCCGCAGCATCGTCAGCAGAAAGTTCTTGCCGCGCGTGCCGTAGACCCAGCTCGTACGGAAAATCAGATGCGCGCATCCCGATGCCGCGATCGCGCGTTCGCCGTCGAGCTTCGTCCTGCCGTACACGTTTTGCGGGTCGACTGCATCGTCCTCGACGTACGGGCCTGCTTTCGTGCCCGAAAACACGTAGTCCGTCGAATAATGGATTAGCGCGGCGCCGATGCGCTTCGCTTCTTCCGCGAGCACGGCCGGCGCTTCCGCATTCAGCCGTGTGGCCATTGCCACGTCGGTCTCCGCCTGATCGACCGCCGTATAAGCGGCGGGATTCACGATCAGATCGGGCTTTAGGTCGCGTACGACGTCGCGCACCTGATCGAGGCGCGACAGGTCGAGCCGGCTGCGATCGAGGGCGACCACGTTGCCGAGCCCCTGCAGCGTACGCTGCAATTCGAACCCGACCTGGCCGTGGATGCCGGTCAGCAAAATCGTTTTGCGATCGGAGGTCTGCACGGCGGCCCTCACTGGAAGCACTCGGCTTCGGCGAGCCGTTTGCCTGCCGCATCCTTCGCCGCCAATAGCGGCTCGAAATCGATCGGCCACTCGATGCGGATGTCCGGATCGTTCCACAGGATGCTGCGTTCGTGCTCGGGGTACCAATAGTCGGTGGTC
>NZ_KV786710.1:0-651 GCF_001806955.1 Burkholderia sp. HMSC10F09 | reverse complement strand
GTTGTCCGCCGACAGCGTCACGCCGACCCATTTGCCGAAATTCGGCGAACTGCGGCGAATGTCTACCGCCACGTCGAATACTTCGCCTTCGACCACGCGCACGAGCTTGCCCTGCGCATGCTGGATTTGATAGTGCAGCCCGCGCAGCACACCCTTCGCCGAGCGCGAATGGTTGTCCTGCACGAACTCGACGCCCGGCTCGACCTGCTCCGCGAACTCGCGCCCGTTGAAGCTTTCGTAGAAGTACCCGCGCGCATCGCCGAATACCTTCGGCTCGATGATTTTGACTTCGGGCAGTGCCGTAGCAGTTACCGTGATGGCCATGCAACCTGATCCGTAAGAATGTTCAGCAGATATTTGCCGTAGCCGTTCTTCGCCAGCGGCTGCGCCAATTTCTGCACTTGTTCCGCGTCGATCCAGTGGCGGCGGTATGCGATTTCCTCGGGGCACGCGACCACCAGCCCTTGCCGCTTCTGCAGCGTCGCGATGAAGCTCGCCGCTTCGATCAGCGAATCGTGCGTGCCGGTGTCGAGCCATGCGTAGCCGCGGCCCATGATCTCGACGTTCAGCGTGCCATCGGCGAGGTAGCGCGAATTGACGTCGGTGATTTCCAGTTCACCACGCGCGGACGGCTTGATGTCGGCCGCGATG
>NZ_KV786709.1:0-4860 GCF_001806955.1 Burkholderia sp. HMSC10F09 | reverse complement strand
CGGGCGGGCGCCGCCGCGCGCGGCGGTGCCGCGTTCCTGCGCGCCGCGCGACGACAGGCCGGGCGCCGCTTCGTCGTCGAGCCGCATCGTCAGCGAGATGCGCTGGCGCTTCACGTCGACGTCGAGCACCTTGACCTTCACGACCTGGCCGGCCTTCACGACTTCGTGCGGATCCTTGATGAACTTCGTCGACATCGCGGATACGTGGACGAGCCCGTCCTGATGGACGCCGATGTCGACGAACGCGCCGAATGCGGCAACGTTCGTCACGACGCCTTCGAGCGTCATGCCCGGCACGAGGTCCGACACCTTCTCGACGCCTTCGCGGAACGTCGCGGTCTTGAACTCGGGGCGCGGATCGCGGCCGGGCTTCTCGAGCTCGGACAGGATGTCGCGCACCGTCGGCAGGCCGAAACGTTCGTCGACGAATTCGGCGGGCGACAGGCCCGACAGCGCGTCGCGATTGCCGAGCACGTCGTCGATGCGCTTGTTGATCTTCGCGAGGATCCGTTCGACGACCGGATACGCCTCCGGGTGCACCGACGAGCGGTCGAGCGGATTCTCGCCGCCGTTGATCCGCAGGAAGCCGGCGGCCTGCTCGAACGTCTTGTCGCCGAGGCGCGGCACCTTGCGCAGGTGCTCGCGCGACGGGAACGGGCCGTTCGCGTCGCGGTAGTCGACGATGTTGCGTGCGAGCGTCGCGTTCAGCCCCGACACGCGCGCGAGCAGCGGCGCCGATGCGGTGTTGGCGTCGACGCCGACCGCGTTCACGCAGTCTTCGACGACCGCGTCGAGCGAGCGCGCGAGCTCGCGCTGATTCACGTCGTGCTGGTACTGGCCGACGCCGATCGCCTTCGGCTCGATCTTCACGAGCTCGGCGAGCGGATCCTGCAGCCGGCGCGCGATCGACACGGCGCCGCGCAGCGATACGTCGAGTTCCGGGAATTCCTTGGCCGCGAGTTCGGACGCCGAGTAGACCGACGCGCCGGCTTCCGACACGACGATCTTCTGCAACCGCAGTTCGGGGTGCTTCGCGATCAGTTCGCTCGCCAGCTTGTCGGTTTCGCGCGACGCGGTGCCGTTGCCGATGCTGATCAGTTCGGCCTGCGTCTGCGCGGCGAGGCGCGCGAGCTTCGCGATCGAGCCGTCCCAGTCGCGACGCGGTTCATGCGGATAGATCGTGTCCGTCGCGAGCAGCTTGCCGGTGCGGTCGACGACGGCGACCTTCACGCCGGTGCGCAGGCCGGGGTCGAGACCGATCACGGCCTTCGGGCCGGCAGGCGCCGCGAGCAGCAGATCCTTCAGGTTGCGCGCGAAGACGCGGATCGCTTCGGTTTCGGCCGTTTCGCGCAGCTGCGTCAGCAGCTCGTTCTCGATGTGCGGCTGAACCTTCACGCGCCAGCACCAGCGGCACACGTCGCTCAGCCATTTGTCGGCCGGGCGATTCTGGTTCGCGATGCCGAAATGGCGCGCGATCATCGCTTCGCCGGGATGCGGCACCTGCGCGTCGAGTTCCTCGCCGAGGCCCAGCCGGATCGTCAGCACGCCGGCGTTGCGGCCGCGGAACAGCGCGAGCGCGCGGTGCGACGGCACGGTCTTCAGCGTCTCCGCGTAGTCGTAATAGTCGCGGAATTTCTCGCCTTCTTCGTTTTCCTTGCCCTCGACGACCGCCGACGACACGACGCCGCGATCGTGCAGATAGTCGCGCAGCTTGCCGAGCAGCTCCGCCGTCTCGCCGAACTGTTCCGACAGGATGTCGCGCGCGCCGTCGAGCGCGGCCTTCACGTCGGCGACGCCCTTGTCGGCATCGACGTACGCGGCCGCTTCGGTTTGCGGATCGAGCATCGGATTGGCGAGCAGCGCCTGCGCGAGCGGCTCGAGACCCGCTTCCCGCGCGATCTGGGCGCGCGTGCGGCGCTTCGGCTTGTACGGCAGATAAAGGTCTTCGAGCACCTGTTTGCTGTCGGCCGCATCGATTGCCGCACGCAGTTCGTCGGTCAGCTTGCCCTGTTCCTCGATGCTCGACAGGATCGCCGCGCGGCGATCCTCGAGTTCGCGCAGATACAGGAGGCGCTCTTCGAGCTGGCGCAGTTGCGTGTCGTCCAGGTTGCCGGTCGCTTCCTTCCGATACCGGGCAATGAACGGAACGGTCGAGCCTTCGTCGAGAAGTTGCACCGCGGCCGCGACCTGGCGCGGCTGGACGGACAGTTCGGTGGCGATGCGCTGTACGATCTTGAGTGCTACGGTTTCCGTCATGTCGTTGATGAGCTTCTGCCTGCTGAAATCGCGGCGCGGGCCGGCATGCCCGGCGCGGCGGGCTGCATGGCGGGCCCGCCGGACCAGATGCCGCGGGTGAGTGAAGCGGGGCATTTTGCCATAAATGGCAGAGCGTCCAGCCGGCGGTGATAGAATTTGACACATGTCCCGCAGCTTTCCTACGACGTTGCCAACTTCCCGTTTTTCTCTCGTCGCGCTCGGCGCAGCGCTTGCCGCCGCTTTGTCCGTCGGCACGTCCGGCGTGTACGCGCAGGCCTCGACCGTCACGGCCGATAGCGCCGCGTCGGCGCCTGCCGCGCCCGGTCTCGCGGACGATTTCGCCGCCCGTCAAAAAGTGCTCGATCAACGTTCCGCGGAAAACGATTATCGTTATGCGGTGGCCGAGCACGATTGCTACAGCCGGTTCTTCGTCAATCACTGCCTGGGCGTCGCACGCGACAAGATGCGCGAGGAGCGCGCGAGCATCCGGCAGGCGCAGCTCGCGCTCGACGACGAGCAGCGCGCGGTGCGTGCGAAGCAGCGCGACGAGCAGATCGCGCTGAAGCAGGCGCAGAACGCGGCGGAGGCGCCGCAGCGCGCCGCGAACGAGGCGGCGAACGCGGCCGCGTTCCGCGACAAGCAGGAGCAGAATGCGGTGAAGCAGGCGCAGCGCGGCGCGGAGGCGCCGCAGCGCGCGGCGAACAAGCAGGCGTACGACCAGAAGCAGGCCGATTTCCAGCGCAAGCTCGACGAGGCGCACGCCCAGGCCGCGCAGAAGGCGCAGGCGCGTGCGGAGAACGCGGCGCGCTACGAGCAGAAGCAGAAGGAGGCCGCGCAGCACAAGGCCGAGGTCGAGCAGCGTCAGCGGGAAGCGGCCGAGAAGGCCAAGCAGCAGCAACAGCAGGGGCAGTAACGTGTTGAGTTGATCCGGAAACAGCTCGTGCGCGTCGGCACGCCGGTCGGCGCGCTGCTTCGATGAGGAGGCGTATATGCAAAATCGTCACGCGGAACAGCAGCAGGAATTGCACAACCGTTTGGCTGCATTGCAGGAACAGCACCAGCAGCTCGCTCGCGAGATCGAACTGAAGGAAGGCCGCTCCGATATCGACGACCTCACGTTGCACAGGCTGAAGAAGGAAAAGCTGCTGGCCAAAGACAAGATCATCATGCTGCAATCGCAGCTCGAACCGGATAAGCGCGCCTGAGCGCGGCCTGGCAAGCGCCGGCGCCGCCCGGGCGCTGGATACAGGAACGCTTGCCTTGAATTCACCGCTTGAAGCCACCCCCGATGCCCGGCGCGACGCGTCGCCCGGGCGCGTTCGTGCGTCCGAAGGCACCTTCGAACTGAGCCGCAAGCGCGTCGACGAACTCGACGCGATTTTCGGCGACGGCGGGTTGCTGGCGCGCGCGCTCGACGGTTATCGTCCGCGCGCATCGCAGATCGAGATGGCGCGTGCGGTCGCGTCCGCGATGGAGGCGTCCGCGCGCCGGATGCCGGAGCCGGAAATCTTCGAAGCGCGCAAGCGGCCGGCGCGCCGGCTCGGCGAAACGGGCGGCGGGGGCGGCGCGGGCGGTGCCGCCGACGCGGGCGTGAGCGACGCCGCGAACGAAGCCGACGCCGATGCCGGCGACAACACGCTGATCGTCGAGGCCGGCACCGGCACGGGCAAGACCTATGCGTATCTCGTCCCGGCGATGCTGTGGGGCGGCAAGGTGATCGTGTCGACTGGCACGAAGCATCTGCAGGACCAGCTGTTCCTGCGCGACATTCCGACCGTGCGCAACGCGCTCGCGGTGCCGGTGACGGTCGCGATGCTGAAGGGCCGCGCGAACTATCTGTGCCACTACTATCTGCAGCGCACCGCGGACAACGGCCGCCTGCCGTCGCGGCAGGACACCGCGTATCTGCAGGAGATCGTCCGTTTCGCGAAGATCACGAAAAGCGGCGACAAGGCCGAGCTCGCGAGCGTGCCGGAGACGGCGCCCGTATGGTCGATGGTCACGTCGACGCGCGACAACTGCCTCGGCCAGGAGTGTCCGCACTACAAGGAATGCTTCGTGATGCAGGCGCGGCGCGAAGCGCAGCAGGCCGACATCGTCGTCGTCAACCATCATCTGTTCTTCGCGGACATCATGCTGCGCGACACCGGCATGGCCGAGCTGCTGCCGAATGCGAACACGGTGATCTTCGACGAAGCGCATCAGCTGCCGGAGACGGCGACGCTGTTTTTCGGCGAGACGCTGTCGACGACGCAGATTCTCGAACTTGCGCGCGATACGGTCGCCGAGGGCCTCAGTCACGCGCGCGACGCCGTCGAATGGGTAAAGCTCGGCGGCGCGCTCGAACGCGCGGCGCGCGACGTGCGGCTCGCGTTCGCCGACGATCAGATCGTGCGGATGTCGCTCGCGCAACTCGGCGACGATCATCCGCTGTTCGCCGCGCTCGATGCGCTCGAAGCGGCGCTCGACGCGCTGGCTTCTGCGCTCGCGAGTCAGGCCGAGCGCGCGGAATCGCTCGGCGCGTGCCTGCGTCGCGCGCGCGAGCTGCAGGATCTGCTCGCGGGCTGGGTCGCGCCCGGCGCGGCCGAGGCCGCGGCGCAGGCC
>NZ_KV786708.1:0-4039 GCF_001806955.1 Burkholderia sp. HMSC10F09 | reverse complement strand
CGTGAAGGATTCGGGGCTCGGCTACAAGGAAGGTGTGCAGGAGGCGATGAAGAGCTTCACGAACGTGAAGACGTATTCGCTGCCGTGGTGAGCGACGCGTGTCGTTCCGCTGCGATCGTCGCGGCTAACAGGATCGATGTTGCATGCGAGCGTGCCGAAGCGGGGCCGGCGTTGCGCGATCGTCGATTCTTGACGCGTGAGGCACTGCGCGCGATCGCATGCGTGCAGCATCGCGCCACCCGACATCGGCGCGACGCGCACGCATCGCGCGGAGACGAAGTTAGCTCAACCCCACGCGCTCGCCGACCCACCGGCCGAAATCGCGCACCATGTCGGCCGTCAGTTCGTGTCCGGCCGCATAGCGCCGCATGTCGTGCGCGACGCCGAGCGCAGTCAATTTCGTGTCGGCCGTTTCGGCCCACGTGACGGGCAGCTTGTCGTCCGCGTCGCCGTGCAGGATCAGCGCGTGCAGCGAACGCAGTGCGTCGCGCGGCGCGATCAGCGGATCGATCTCGGGCAGGATGCGTCCGCAGAGCACCGCGAAGCCGACGACGTCGGCCGGCGACGTGAGCGCGACGCTCGCGCTCATGATGCCGCCCTGGCTGAAGCCGGCGATCACGGTCGGCAGCGCGGCATCCGCGCCGTCCTGCGCGCGGAACGCGTGCAGCAGCGCGATCAGTTTCAGGCGGCTCGCGTTCGCGCGCGCGGGATCGATCTCAGGGCCGTTCGGCCCGAAGCGCACCGGAAACCATGCATGCTGGCCGGGACCGAAGCCGAGCGGCGCGCGCAGGAACGCGATCTCGATGCGCGGGTCGATCGCGTCGGCGACGTGCAGCAGGTTCGTTTCGTTGCCGCCCACGCCGTGCAGCAGCAACAGGCGCGCGGCGGGGCGCGTGCCGGTTGCGGCGCGCAGCCGATACTGCAGGCCGGATTCGCGATCGGTGGTCAGCGGCAGAACGTCGGTCATCGTGAGCTTCCGGAACAGGACGAAGCCGACAGTCTAGTGCGTCGCGGTGCGCGCGTGAACGCGCGCGGCGGAACGAGTCCGTTTCTTTTCCGGCATGAGTGGCCTCGCGCACATCGACGACGTGGGGGCGTGACGACGTGCCGCCCATTGGACGACCGACGCGCCGTAGATAAAAAACCGCGCGATAATCGGTATTCGGGAATGCGAAAACGTTTGCCGATAATCGCAGAATCGATTTTCGATCGATTATCGATGAGTCATTGAACCGCGCCATACCGCAAGCGACGTGCGGCGCGCAGCGCCTTTGCCCGACACGGAGGGCAGAGGTTAACGGCAACTCGCCGAAAATCTTTAGCGTTTTTGATCGCAATAAATCATTGCATTTTCGTCGATGACGGATCGATTTTGCGTCATCAGACAGTCATATACCGTCCCCGATAATTCGGCGCTCACATTCTTTCAACAGACCAGAGCGCGAGTGAAATCGAATCGCGGCGGGGAGCAGTTCACATGACCATTCGTCATCGCATTACGTTGCTGGTTGTTCTGACGTTCGTCGCGTTGTCCGCGATCGGCGTCTATGCCGTGTACCAGACGCGCAAGAGCGCATCCGAGGTTCGCCAGGTCACGCAGGGCATCGTGCCGAGCGCACTCGCGTCGGCCGATCTCGTCGCCGACGTGAAGAACATCCAGATCGCGACGATGACGCTCGTGTACGCGCCCGACCCCAACACGGTCGCGCAGGCGGCCGACGAGCTGAAGACGAAGGAGGCCGCGTTGCGCGCGGCGCTCGACGCGCAGGCGCGCTCGGCGGTGGGCCGCGCGCAGCAGGGCCTCGTCGCGCAGGCGAAGGACAGCGCCGCGAACTATTTCGCGGCGATCGACGACACCGTGAAGATGAAGACGGCCGGCAAGGCCGAAGTCGCGCAGGCATACCTGTTCGCGAACGTCGCGCAGTACCGAGACGAACTCGAAAGCATCGTCGACACGCTGCGCGTCGAGAAGAACCGGCAGAAGGACGACGCGATCCTTGCGCTGAACGGCATGCTGTCGACGACGGCGACCGCGATCGGCGGCGTCGCGGGCACGGTGGTCGTGCTGCTGACCGCGCTCGGCTTCGTGCTGTATCGGCAGATCACGCGTCCGCTGAGCCGGATGCAGACGATGATGAGCGAGATCGCGACGAGCCAGGACTTCACGCGGCGCGTGCCGGTCGGCCGGATGGACGAGATCGGCCACTCGATCGTCGCGTTCAACGGGATGATCGAGAAGATCCAGGAGAACGCCGCGCAACTGAAGCAGAAGACGGCCGACATCCAGGCGATGCTGCAGAACATGCAGCAGGGGATTCTGACGGTGGTCGACGGCGGCGTCGTGCATGCCGAATATTCGGCGTACCTCGAGACGATCTTCGAGACGCGCGACATTGCGGGGCGCGACCTGATGGCGCTCGTGTTCGACGATTCCGACCTCGGTTCGGACGCGCGCTCGCAGGTCGAGGCGGCCGTGCACGCGTGCCTCGGCGAGGACAGCATGAACTTCGCATTCAACGAGCATCTGCTCGTAAACGAAGTCGCGAAACGGATGCCGGACGGCCGTCACAAGTGGCTCGATCTGAGCTGGTCGGCGATCACCGACGAGAGCGATACGGTCGTGCGGCTGATGCTGTGCGTGCGCGACGTGACCGAGATTCGCGAGCTGACCGCGCAGGCCGGCGAGCAGCAGCGCCGCCTCGAGATGATCGGCGAGATTCTCGCGATCAGCCAGGAAAAGTTCCACGACTTCGTGCACAGCGCGAAGGGCTTTCTCAGCGAGAACGAGCGGATGATCCGGCAGCACGAGCGCGCGGATCACTCGGTCGTCGCCGCGCTGTTCCGCAACATGCATACGATCAAGGGCAACGCGCGCACGTACAGCCTGCAGCACCTGACCAACATCGTGCACGAAGCCGAGCAGGCGTACGAATCGCTGCGCCGCGCGGACAGCGGCCCCGAATGGAACCGCGACGCGCTGATGGAAGATCTTGCGCGCGTGCGCGAAGCCATCGATCACTACGCGACGATCAACGCCGTCACGCTCGGCCGCAGCGGCGGCCCGGCCGACGGCGCGCCGGCCGATTATCTGATGGTCGAGCGTGCGCATATCAGCGAAAGCCTGCGGATGCTCGATCGCGCCGACCCGGCAAACGCGGCCGACTGGCGCGCGGCGCGCGATGCGGTGCGCCGGATGCTGAGTCAGCTCGGCACGCAGGGGATCGGCGACGCGCTCGGCGGCGTGATCGAATCGCTGCCGTCGCTCGCGACCGAACTCGGCAAGCCGGCGCCCGTCGTACACATCGACAGCCGCGGCTGGCGCGTGCGCAGCGAGATCGCGCCGACGCTGAAGAACGTCTTCATGCACCTGATGCGCAATGCGATCGATCACGGGATCGAGACGTCCGACGAGCGCCGTGCGGCCGGCAAGCCGGCGGCGGGCACGATCGACGTCGCAGTCGACGTCGATGCAGAGGCGCTGCGCTTCGTGCTGCGCGACGACGGCCGCGGGCTTGCGCTAGACCGCATTCGCGCGATCGCGCACGAACGCGGCTGGCTCGACGCGGATGGGCCCGTGCTGTCGGACGAGGCGGTCGCCGAACTGATCTTCCGGCCTGGCTTCTCCACCGCGCGCGCGGTGACCGAGGTGTCGGGACGTGGCGTCGGGATGGACGCGGTGCGTAACTTCCTGAAACGCGACGGCGGCGACATCGTGCTGCGCTTTACCGACGCGTGCGTCGGCGCGCCGTATCGTGCGTTCGAGACGATCGTGTCGCTGCCCGCGCGTTTCGCGGCGGACGGCCACGCGCACGGCGACGGACACGCGGCCGACGCCGCACGGCAGCCGGCCGACGCCGGCATCGGCGCACGCTTCAGTACCGCGGAGCGATCGTGAGCGTGTGGACGATCGCGATCGCCGCGGCGCTCGCATCCGGTTTCGTCGTCGTGCTGGCCGCAATCGGCGTGCTCCGCGTGCGCGACGCACGGCGCGTTGCCGCGCTGACCGGCGAAACCGGTGCATTGCGCGCCGCGCTCGCCG
>NZ_KV786707.1:0-27710 GCF_001806955.1 Burkholderia sp. HMSC10F09 | reverse complement strand
GGCCACTGCGCCTGCTCCGGCACCGGCACCGGCGAAGGCCGCGCCGGCCGCGGCACCGGCTGCCGCGTCGGCCGCTGCCGCACCGTCGGGCGAACACCGTGCGAGCCACGCGTCGCCGTCGGTGCGCAAGTTCGCGCGCGAACTGGGCGTCGACGTGTCGCGCGTGCAGGGCAGCGGTCCGAAGGGCCGCATCACGAAGGAAGACGTCACGGCGTTCGTGAAGGGCGTGATGACGGGCCAGCAGGCGGCACCGGCCGCAGCGGTCGCGCCGGCCGGCGGCGGCGAGCTGAACCTGCTGCCGTGGCCGAAGGTCGACTTCTCGAAGTTCGGCCCGTTCGAGTCGAAGCCGCTGTCGCGCATCAAGAAGATCTCGGGCGCGAACCTGCATCGCAACTGGGTGATGATCCCGCACGTCACGAACAACGACGAAGCCGACATCACCGATCTCGAAGCGCTGCGCGTGCAGCTGAACAAGGAGCACGAGAAGGCGGGCGTGAAGTTCACGATGCTCGCATTCGTGATCAAGGCGGTCGTCGCCGCGCTGAAGAAGTTCCCGACCTTCAACGCGAGCCTCGACGGCGACAACCTGGTGTTCAAGCAGTACTACCACATCGGTTTCGCGGCCGACACGCCGAACGGTCTCGTCGTGCCGGTGATCCGCGATGCGGACAAGAAGGGCCTCGTCGAAATCGCGAAGGAAATGGCAGAACTGTCGAAGGCCGCGCGCGAAGGCAAGCTGAAGCCGGACCAGATGCAGGGCGGCTGCTTCTCGATCTCGTCGCTCGGCGGGATCGGCGGCACGCATTTCACGCCGATCATCAACGCGCCGGAAGTCGCGATCCTCGGCTTGTCGCGCGGTCAGATGAAGCCGGTGTGGGACGGCAAGCAGTTCGTGCCGCGTCTGACGCTGCCGCTGTCGCTGTCGTATGACCATCGTGTGATCGATGGCGCGGAGGCCGCGCGGTTCAATGCGTATCTGGGGTCGTTGCTCGGCGACTTCCGTCGGGTGATTCTTTGATGAGCTGAGGGGTGCTCGCAGGGGCGCGGGCCGCATGTCGGTGATCCGCGCCCTGTCGTTGAACTCGCTTTCTTGACGGTCTGCCGGCGTCGCCCCTGCGCGGGGCGGCGGTCACTTTTCTTTGTCTTGCCAAAGAAAAGTAACCAAAAGAAAGGCGCGTCCTTGGGCGGACGGCAAAGGGGGTACTGCCGGTGTCGGCGTGCTCCGGTCAGGCCGTAGTTCAATGCGAGTTTCCCTTCCTCTCTCTGCAGCTAAACAAGAAGGGGACGTATATGAGTCTCATCGAAGTCAAGGTTCCGGATATCGGCGATTTCAGCGGCGTCGATGTCATCGAAGTCAACGTGAAGCCGGGCGACGTGATCGAAAAAGAGCAGACGCTCATCACGCTCGAATCGGACAAGGCGTCCATGGAAGTGCCGAGCGACGTCGCCGGCACCGTCAAGGAAATCAAGATCAAGGCCGGCGACAAGGTCTCGCAAGGCACGATCATCGCGCTCGTCGAAGCAGCGGAAGGCGCAGCCGCCCCGGCACCGGCGAAAGCGCCGGAGCCGGCCAAGCCCGCCGCAGCCGCGCCGGCGGCCGCCCCCGCAGCCGCACCGGCACCCGCGCCGCAAGCGGGCAGCTATGCGGGCGCAGCCGACATCGAGTGCGACATGCTCGTGCTCGGCGCCGGCCCCGGCGGCTACTCGGCCGCGTTCCGCGCGGCCGACCTCGGCATGAAGACGGTGCTCGTCGAGCGCTACCCGACGCTCGGCGGCGTGTGCCTGAACGTCGGCTGCATCCCGTCGAAGGCGCTGCTGCACACGGCGCTCGTCGTCGAGGAAGCCGAGGCGCTCGCGGCGCACGGCATCTCGTTCGGCAAGCCGCAGGTCGACCTCGACAAGCTGCGCGACTTCAAGGGCGGCGTCGTCAAGAAGCTGACGACGGGCCTCGCCGGTATGGCAAAGGCGCGCAAGGTCGAAGTCGTGACCGGCGTCGGCACGTTCGTCGATCCGCATCACAT
Source organism: Burkholderia sp. HMSC10F09 (assembly GCF_001806955.1). Taxonomy (NCBI): domain Bacteria; kingdom Pseudomonadati; phylum Pseudomonadota; class Betaproteobacteria; order Burkholderiales; family Burkholderiaceae; genus Burkholderia; species Burkholderia sp. HMSC10F09. The sequence continues at coordinate 25,689 of NZ_KV786707.1, read as the reverse complement.
GGAAGTGCAGGGCGAAAACGGCAAGAAGGTCGTCAAGTTCAAGCAGGCGATCATCGCCGCGGGCTCGCAGGCCGTGAAGCTGCCGTTCATGCCGGAAGATCCGCGCGTCGTCGATTCGACGGGTGCGCTCGAGCTGCGCCAGCTGCCGAAGCGGATGCTCGTGATCGGCGGCGGCATCATCGGCCTCGAAATGGCGACGGTCTATTCGACGCTCGGCGCCGAAATCGACGTCGTCGAAATGATGGACGGCCTGATGATGGGCGCAGACCGCGATCTCGTGAAGGTCTGGGAAAAGTACAACGCGAAGCGCTTCGGCAACGTGATGCTGAAGACCAAGACGGTCGGCGCGGAAGCGAAGGAAGACGGCATCTACGTGAAGTTCGAAGGCGAGAAGGCGCCGGCGGAACCGCAGCGCTACGACCTCGTGCTCGTCGCGGTCGGCCGCAGCCCGAACGGCAAGAAGATCGGTGCCGACAAGGCGGGCGTCGCCGTCACGGACCGCGGCTTCATCGAAGTCGACAAGCAGATGCGCACGAACGTCCCGCACATCTTCGCGATCGGCGACATCGTCGGCCAGCCGATGCTCGCGCACAAGGCCGTCCATGAAGGCCACGTCGCCGCCGAAGCCGCACACGGCGAAAAGGCGTACTTCGATGCGCTGCAGATTCCGTCCGTCGCCTATACGGATCCGGAAGTCGCGTGGGCCGGCAAGACGGAAGATCAGTGCAAGGCCGAAGGCATCAAGTACGGCAAGGCCGTGTTCCCGTGGGCCGCATCGGGCCGCGCGATCGCGAACGGCCGCGACGAAGGCTTCACGAAGCTGATCTTCGACGAGGAGACGCATCGCGTGATCGGCGGCGGTATCGTCGGCCTGAACGCGGGCGATCTGATCAGCGAAGTGTGCCTCGCGGTCGAAATGGGCGCGGACGCCGAAGACATCGGCAAGACGATTCACCCGCACCCGACGCTCGGCGAATCGGTCGGCATGGCTGCCGAACTGTACGAAGGCGTCTGTACGGACCTGCCGCCGCAGCGCAAGAAGTAACGCGCACGACCGGCCGCGCGCCGGTCGAAACGAACGCCGCCTGTCCGGGCTCCCCGGCAGGCGGCGTTTTCGTTGGGGCGGGCGCTCGCCGGTCCCTGCGCGAGCTGCGGAAATGAAAAAAGCCGCGCAGTGCGCGGCTCTTTCCGGGAGCAGAGGACGCTTACGCGGCCGGCTTGCTCGTACGGCGCGACGCAGCGGCGGTCGCAGCCTTCGACGCGACCGCAGCGGCTGCGTTGAAGTTCGTCTCGGCGATCTCGACGGCCTGCTTCGTGGCCTTCTGGACCGTTTCGTACGTCGTGTTCGCGGCGTTCAGCGCCGACTTCAGCGCGGCGACAGCCGTTTCCGAACCGGCCGGTGCGTTCTTCGCGACGTTGTCGACGAGCGCCTGCACCTTCCTGTTCTGCTCTTCGAATTGCGCTTCGGCGACCTTCGCGAACTCGGCTTGCGTGGCCGACGCGATTTCGTACAGATGACGGCCGTACGACAGCACCTTTTCCGCGACCGGCTGCGTCAGGCTCGCCTGCAGCGCGATCAGCTCCTGCGCATCCTTCACCGACAGCAGACGCTGTGCGTTTTCCTGGCCTTCGGCCAGCGTCGACTTCACGACCTGAAGGTTGAGTTCGATCAGCTTTTCGACGCCTTCGAACGCCTTGGTGGTCAGACCGAACAGGCTCTCGAGGTTGGCTTTTTGGGCGGCGGCGATTTGCTCGGGGGTCAGCAAGGACATGTCAAGCTCCTGGAAAGCGATCGCGTCGATCGCGGGGTAAAGGGCACTGCGCTGGGGAATCTTGCGGCGACGTGCTTTGTGCAACGCAGCAATGGAGCCTATTTTAGGGCAGAGAAAAACCTTGTCAAGCATTTTTTGTGCATTGCACAATAACGACAAATTATCGACAAAACAACGGCTTACCGCCGCGTTCCGGAATCGGTTTCAGCGGCTGTCCACCCTGGTGCACGGCGCGTGCCCCGGCGCGCGGCGCACCATGATCGCGCGCAGGTAAACCGCGCACGCGCGTGGAACGTTATGCTTATGTCCGTGTCGAAATGCGCGCCGTTTCGACACACGCGCCCGTGGCGACGTGCCTTCGCCCGTGCCGAGCCCGCGCCGCGGCAGGCCTGGCGCGGACTACGTAGTAACCCCGCTTTAAAACGCCCCCGAAGTGACGTTATCTCAATTAACCGTGCGGTAATCGGGAGACGGCCGCTGTCGCGCCGTATCGATGATTTTTTTCGATGGAAGCGCGCAGGTCGATCGACCGAATGTTGGCGGACGCTTACAATTCGGTTTAACGACGCTCGGTAAGTGCCTAATATTGCTCTTTTTTTCAGCTTTAACTACACTGGCGGAACCCTCCCGCCCGCTTTGTCCAGACCCCAATGAAAGCCGAATCGTTTTCACCGCGCAGATTGTTGCAGAGCATGACGCTCGGCACGGCTGTGTCGGTCGCCGTCGCGCTGCTCGCGACCGCCGCGTCCGTCACGCCCGCTGACGCCTTTGCCGCCACTGCGAAGACTCACCACGCCGCCAAGAAAGCCGCTTCGCCCGCGAAGCAGAAGGCGGCATCCGGCAAATCCGCGAAGGTCGCTGCGGCCGAGGCGCCGCGCGCGAAGGCGTCGCGCAAGCGCGTGACGCTCGCGGCGAACGTGCGCGGCGGCCACCATGGCGCGGTGCGCCGCGTTGCGTTCCAGCCGCGTCAGCCGACGGTCGGCCAGGCCTTCGGCCTGCATGACACGCCGGACGCGCTTGCGCTGCGCTCGAGCGTCGCGTATGTCGTCGACCAGAACACCGGCGAGCCGCTGTTCGACAAGAACTCGCACGCCGTCGTGCCGATCGCGTCGATCTCGAAGCTGATGACCGCGATGGTCGTGCTCGATTCGAAAGCGCCGATGACCGAGCAGATCGAAGTCACCGACGAAGACCGCGACTACGAGAAGGGCACGGGCTCGCGCCTGTCGGTCGGCTCGGTGCTGTCGCGGGAAGACATGCTGCACATCGCGTTGATGGCGTCGGAAAACCGCGCGGCGGCCGCGCTGTCGCGCTATTACCCGGGCGGCCGTCCGGCCTTTATCGCGGCGATGAACGCGAAGGCGAAGGCGCTCGGGATGACGGATACGCACTTCGAGAATTCGACCGGTCTGTCGAGCTCGAACGTGTCGAGCGCGCGCGATCTCGTGAAGATGGTCAACGCCGCGTATCAGTATCCGCTGATCCGCAAGTTCTCGACCGATCGCACCTACGAGGTCTATACGGGCAAGCGCAATCTCGTCTACAACAGCACGAACGCGCTGATCCGCGGCAACGGCTCGTGGGATATCGGTCTGCAGAAGACGGGCTTCATCAACGAGGCCGGCGAATGCCTGGTGATGCAGGCGACGATTCACGGCCGCCCGGTCGTGATGGTGCTGCTCGATTCGTTCGGCAAGTATTCGCGTTTCGCCGATGCGTCGCGCCTGCGCAACTGGCTCGACGCCGGCGGCGGCGAGCGCCTGACCGCGGCCAACACGCCGGCCGGCGGCACCTGAACCCGATCGCGCGACGCGGCGCTGCCGCTGCAGTCGCCGCGCCCGAAGTCGAAAAAAAGCCCCGCGACAGCGAGGCTTTTTGCATTCCGGCGCCTGCGGCGGCGCATCATGCCTGCCGTTGCAGGCCTTCCGCTTCCTTCACGACTTCCGGTCGGTAGCCGAGCGCTTCTGAGATCGTCAGCGCGGTGCGGCTGAGCTGGCTGATCCACGCATCCTGCAGACGATCGGCCGGCGCCGACAGCGACAGCCCCGCGACGAGCTTGCCCGAATCGTCGTAGATGCCGGCCGCGATGCAGCGCACGCCGAGCTCGAGCTCCTCGTTGTCGCGCGCGCACGATTGCTGGCGCACGAGCGTCAGTTCGCGCTCGAGCTTGGTCAGATCGGTGATGCTGTTCTGCGTGTGGCCGGACAGCCCCGTGCGCGTCGCGTACGCGCGTACGCGCGACGTTTCGTCGGCCGCGAGGAACAGCTTGCCGACGGAGGTCAGATGCAGCGGCGCGCGGCCGCCGATCGCGCGGACGACCTGCATGCCCGAGCGCTCCGAATACGCACGCTCGATATAGACGATCTCGTCGCCTTGCCGGACCGACAGGTTGACCGTCTGGCCGGTGAGGCGGTGCAGTTCGCGCATCGGCATCAGCGCCGCGTCGCGCACCGACAGGCGCGCCTTCACGAGGTTGCCGAGTTCGAGCAGCCGCATGCCGAGCCGGTACGTGCCGGGATCGGAGCGGTCGACGAGGCGGCAGGTCACCATGTCGTTCAGGATGCGATGCGCGGTGGACGGATGCAGTTCCGTGCGCTGCGCGAGTTCCTTCAGGCTGACGGGATCGCTGTGAGCGGCGAGCGCGTCCAGCAGCCTCATCATGCGTTCGATCACCTGGATCGACGTTTTGGAATCCGGGGTGGGTTGGTTCATGTCGGCGGGAGAATCAGTTGACGCGGCAAGCGGTGTTGAACCGATTGTATCTCGTATGGTGAAAAAAGCGAACGCTGTTCGAGGAAGTCCTCGTTTGCGGCAGGGGCACGCGCCGGCGTTGGTCTTGTCGGCCAAACGGCGGATAATGAGGGCCGTTTTCCCGGAGGAGCGCGTATGCGAGTCGGTTTGTTCGTGACCTGTCTGGTCGATCTGATGCGTCCCGAAATTGGTTTCTCGGCGCTCAAGCTGATTCGCGACGCGGGCTACGAGGTATTCGTGCCGCCCGCGCAGACGTGCTGCGGCCAGCCTGCCTACAACTCGGGCGAGCGCGCGCTCGCGCGCGACCTCGCCGAAAAGATGCTGCGCGAGTTCGAGCAGTTCGACTATGTCGTCGCGCCGTCCGGGTCGTGCGGCGGGATGATTCGCGCGCACTACGGCGACCTGTTCCGCGACGATCCGGAGCTGATGGCCCGCTATGCGCGGCTGCAGCCGAAGGTCTACGAGCTGACCGATTTCCTCGTCAACGTCGCGAAGGTCGCGCTGGCGCCCGGCGAGTTCGCGGGGCCCGTGACCTATCACGACTCGTGTTCCGGGTTGCGCGAACTCGGCGTGAAGGCGCAGCCGCGCGCGTTGCTTGCGCAGCGCGGCGTCGCGGTCACCGAGATGAAGGACTGCGAGCATTGCTGCGGCTTCGGCGGCACGTTCGCGGTCAAGTACGGCGACATTTCGGCGGCGATCGCGGACGAGAAGTGCGCGAACGTACGCGCGTCGGGCGCCGGCACGGTCGTGCTCGGCGATCTCGGCTGCATGCTGAACATCGAAGGGCGGTTGCGCCGTACCGGCGACCGCGATACGCGCGTGCTGCACGTCGCGCAGGTGCTGGCGGGCGACGTCTGACGCCCGGTTCCGCTCACTTTCCCCCGATACCGCGATGCAAGTCCAATCGATGCACTTCAAGGCGCGCGCCGGCCAGAAGCTGGCGGATCAGCGTCTGCAGCAGAACCTGAAGAAACTGTCGACGAAGTTCGTGTCCGCGCGCGCGGACGCGATGACGGCGATCGACTTTCCGGCGACGCGCGCGGCGCTGAAGGCGCGCCGCAACCGCGCGCTCGACAATCTCGACGTGTGGCTCGAGGCCTTCGAGCGCGAGGCGACGCGCCGCGGCACGACCGTGCTGTTCGCGGAAACGACGGCCGACGCGGCGCGGCTCGTCGCCGACATCGCGCGCCGTCACGACGTGAAGAAGGTCATCAAGACGAAGTCGATGGTGTCCGAGGAAATGCACGTGAACGCGGTACTCGCCGAGATGGGCGTGCAGTCGATCGAGACGGACCTCGGCGAATACATTCTGCAGATCAACGACAACGAGCCGCCGAGCCACATCATTGCGCCGGTCGTCCACAAGGACAAGGACGAAATCGCCGATCTGTTCGCGCGCACGCACCGGCGCGAGCGGCTGACCGAGATCCCGGACATGACGCGCGAGGCGCGCGAGATGCTGCGCCCGCACTTCCTGTCGGCCGACATGGGCGTGACAGGCGGCAACTTCGTGATCGCGGAAACCGGCTCGGTCGCGCTCGTCACGAACGAGGGCAACGAGGGGATGTGCACGGTGATGCCGCGCGTGCATGTCGCGGTGACGGGCATCGAGAAGGTGCTGCCGACGCTCGAGGATCTCGCGACCGCGATGCGCTTGCTGCCGCGCTCCGCGACCGGCCAGAAGACGTCGAACTATTTCTCGCTGCTGACGGGCCCGCGCGGGCCCGGCGACGAGGACGGCCCCGAGCACAACTACGTCGTGCTGGTCGACGGCGGACGCACCGGCCTCATCGGCGGCGAATTCCAGGAAATGCTGCGCTGCATCCGCTGCGGCGCGTGCATGAACCATTGTCCCGTGTATCAGAAGGTCGGCGGCCACACCTACGGATGGGTGTATCCCGGCCCGATGGGATCGGTGCTGACGCCGAGCTACGTGGGGCTCGACCGCGCGCTCGACCTGCCGCAGGCGGCGACGCTCTGCGGCGAATGCGACAGCGTGTGCCCGGTCGGGATTCCGCTGTCGCACCTGCTGCGCACGTTGCGCGAAAAGCAGGTGGAGCGTCACCTGCGGCCGTGGCGCGAACGCGCGGCGCTTGCCGCGTGGGGCTTCCTCGCGCGCCGTCCGATGCTGTACGCGCTGACGACGAAGCTGGCGGTGCGGATTCTCGAGCGGCTCGGCGGCGACGGCGGGATGCTGCGACGGCTGCCGATGATGGGCGGCTGGATGGACACGCGCGACATGCCGACGCCGACGGGGCGCACGTTCCGCGAGCTGTACGCGGCGTCGCAAAGCCATCTCGGCTGATACTGTTCATCGCGACGCAACACTGCATTCACTATTTGCGTATTTATCCTGATAGATGCGGTCTATAGAATACGTCCTGTAGTCCCCGGAATCGGGTTTCCGGGGCATCAGGTCAACGAGGTCCGCATCATGAGAAAGACAATAGCGACGTACTGGCCGCTTGCAATCGTCGTACCGCTTGCAGCGGCCGCTTATCTGCACGCGATGGACAACGCGCCGTCGCGCGGTCCGGTCGCGGTTCATCAGGCTTCCGCCGAACTGGCGCGCGCCGTGTCGTTCGGTCTCGTCGGCGACGCGTCGCAGCCGTTGCCGGCCGCCTCCGGCGACGTCGTGCTCGCCGCCCCGAAGACGCTGTAGTACAGGTCGCCGTCGCATGGCGCGACGGCGCGATCTCGGGCGCCTTTGTATAATGGCGCGTTCTTCCTCCACGCGGTCCGCCGCGGCTTTCCGATAGTGCGATGACCCGCGTTGCGATCTGTTTCGTCTGTCTCGGCAACATCTGCCGCTCGCCCACCGCGGAGGGCGTCATGCGGCATCGGGTCGACGCGGCAGGGCTGGCCGACCATATCGAGATCGATTCGGCCGGCACCGGCGACTGGCACGTCGGCGAGCCGCCCGACACGCGCGCGCAAGCCGCGGCGCGCACGCGCGGCTACGATCTGTCGACGCTGCGTGCACGGCAGGTGAGCGCCGACGATTTCGAGCGCTTCGACCTGCTGCTCGCGATGGACGAAGCCAATCTCGCGGAATTGCGGCGGCGCTGCCCGTCCGCGCATCGCGACAAGGTGCGCTTGCTGATGGAATTCGCGCCCGACGCGACCGAAACCGAGGTGGCCGATCCGTATTTCGGCGGCGCGCAGGGCTTCGAACAGGTGCTCGACCAGGTCGAGCGCGCGTGCGAGGGCCTGCTCGACACGCTGCGCGCGCGCATCGCCCGCTGATCGCGGCGCGGTATTCAGCGATCTGCGAATACCCTGCCGAAGACATGGATACTTGACTAAAATCGTCAAATATTTATACTTGACCAAAATCGTCAAGATTGCAGTCCCCTAGACACCATGAGACTCACCACCAAAGGCCGTTTCGCCGTCACGGCGATGATCGACTTGGCACTGCGCCAGGAGCAGGGCCCGGTGACGCTTGCAGGCATCAGCCAGCGCCAGCGGATTTCGCTCTCGTATCTCGAACAGCTGTTCGGCAAGCTGCGCAGGCATGAAATCGTCGAATCCGTGCGCGGCCCGGGCGGCGGCTACAACCTCGCGCGCCGCGCGCAGGACGTGACCGTTGCCGACATCATCATCGCGGTCGACGAACCGCTCGACGCGACGCAATGCGGCGGCAAGGGCACGTGCGACGGCTCGAAGCAGCCGGACGGCCACTGCATGACGCATGAGCTGTGGTCGACGCTGAACCAGAAAATGGTCGAATACCTCGATTCCGTGTCGCTGCAGGATCTCGTCGATCAGCAGCGCGCACGCGAAGGCGCGCCCGCGGTGCTGCGCGACCGGCGCGCGCCGGAGCCCGTCGCCGCGCCGGCCGAGCCGGTGCGCACGATGCCGCTCGGTCCCAATTCGGTGTTCAACATCGCGAGTTCGTGAGCGCGAACCGCGCCACACCCTATAACGCATATCGTCCCTGCACAGAATCCCGGAGCGACAGATGACTCAACAGACCCTCCACCTGCCCATCTACATGGATTACAGCGCCACGACGCCCGTCGATCCGCGCGTGGTCGACAAGATGGTGCCGTACCTGCGCGAACAGTTCGGCAACCCGGCGTCGCGCAGCCATGCGTACGGCTGGGATGCCGAGCGCGCGGTCGAGGAGGCGCGCGAGCAGGTGGCCGCGCTCGTGAACGCGGATCCGCGCGAGATCATCTGGACGTCCGGCGCCACGGAATCGGACAACCTTGCGATCAAGGGCGCCGCGAACTTCTACAAGGGCAAGGGCAAGCACATCATCACGGTGAAGACCGAGCACAAGGCCGTGCTCGACACGTGCCGCGAGCTCGAGCGTGACGGCTTCGAAGTCACGTATCTCGACGTGAAGGAAAACGGACTGCTCGACCTCGACGTGTTCAAGGCCGCGCTGCGCCCCGACACGATCCTCGTGTCCGTGATGCACGTGAACAACGAGATCGGCGTGATCCAGGACATCGAGACGATCGGCGAGATCTGCCGCGAGAAGGGCATCGTGTTCCACGTCGATGCCGCCCAGGCGACCGGCAAGGTCGAAATCGATCTCGCGAAGCTGAAGGTCGATCTGATGTCGTTTTCGGCGCACAAGACGTACGGCCCGAAGGGCATCGGCGCGCTGTACGTGCGTCGCAAGCCGCGCGTGCGCATCGAAGCGCAGATGCACGGTGGCGGCCACGAGCGCGGCATGCGTTCGGGCACGCTGCCGACGCACCAGATCGTCGGCATGGGCGAAGCGTTCCGCATCGCGCGCGAAGAAATGGCGACCGAGAACGAGCGCATCCGCATGCTGCGCGACAAGCTGCTGCGCGGCCTGTCGCAGATCGAGGAAACGTACGTGAACGGCGACATGGAGCACCGTATCCCGCACAACCTCAACATCAGTTTCAACTTCGTCGAAGGCGAGTCGCTGATCATGGCGATCAAGGACGTCGCGGTGTCGTCGGGTTCCGCCTGCACGTCGGCGTCGCTGGAGCCGTCGTACGTGCTGCGTGCGCTCGGCCGCAACGACGAGCTCGCGCACAGCTCGATCCGCTTCACGGTCGGCCGCTTCACGACGGAGCAGGAAGTCGACTACGTGATCGAACTGCTGAACAGCAAGATCGCGAAGCTGCGCGAGCTGTCGCCGCTCTGGGAAATGCACCAGGAAGGCATCGATCTGTCGACGATCGAATGGGCCGCACACTGAGCACCGCATATCGAACATACCCGCGGGCGGATTCGCGCACGCAGACGTAACGAGTCAAGGAGTCTGAGTCATGTCTTACAGCAACAAGGTTCTGGATCACTACGAAAACCCGCGCAACGTCGGTTCGTTCGCGAAGGACGACGATGCGGTCGGCACGGGCATGGTCGGCGCGCCGGCCTGCGGCGACGTGATGAAGCTGCAGATTCGCGTCGGCGCGGACGGCGTGATCGAAGACGCGAAGTTCAAGACCTACGGCTGCGGTTCCGCGATCGCATCGAGCTCGCTCGTCACCGAATGGGTGAAGGGCAAGACGCTCGACGAAGCGCTCGCGATCAAGAACACGCAGATCGCCGAAGAACTCGCGCTGCCGCCGGTGAAGATCCACTGCTCGATCCTCGCGGAAGACGCGATCAAGGCAGCCGTGGCCGACTACAAGAAGCGCCACGACACGAAGCAGGACGATCAGGCAGCGGCCTGACGCATCGAGCGGCTTGTGAAGGGAATCGCGGCGTGCCGACGGCGCGCCGCGGCAAGGACATCATGGCAATTACACTGACCGAAAAAGCAGCACAGCACGTCCAGAAATACCTGGTCCGTCGCGGCAAGGGCCTGGGCCTGCGGCTCGGCGTTCGCACGACCGGGTGCTCGGGGCTCGCGTACAAGCTCGAGTATGTCGACGAGCTTGCCCCCGAGGATCAGGTGTTCGAGAGCCATGGCGTGAAGGTCGTCGTCGACCCGAAAAGCCTCGCGTATATCGACGGCACCGAGCTCGACTTCGCGCGCGAAGGCCTGAACGAAGGATTCAAGTTCAACAACCCGAACGTGAAGGACGAGTGCGGCTGCGGCGAATCCTTCCGCGTCTGACGCGGATCTCCGCGCGACGCGGGCAAGAGGCGGCACGGGCCGCCTTTTTAATGGGCGGCGTTCGCCGCACGACGAACCGGAATTGAACGCGACGATGGTCTCGCTGAAAGACAGCCATTTCGATCTGTTTCATCTGCCGGCGCAGTTCGCGCTCGACGAAGCGGCGCTCGACGCCGCCTATCGGGCCGTGCAGACGCAGGTGCATCCGGACCGCTTCGCCGCGGCCGGCGACGCGCAGAAGCGCATCGCGATGCAGTGGGCGACGCGCGCGAACGAAGCGTACCGGACGCTGCGCGATCCGTTAAAGCGCGCGACCTATCTGCTGTCGCTGCGCGGCGTCGACATCGGCGCGGAGAACAACACCGCGATGGAGCCCGCGTTCCTGATGCAGCAGATGGAATGGCGCGAAAGCATCGAGGACGCCGCGGCAGCCCGCAACGTCGATGCGCTCGACGCCCTGCTTGCGGAACTGCGCGACGAGAAGCGCGCGCGTCTCGAGCGGCTCGGCACGCTGCTCGACAGCGGCGCCGATCAGGCAGCCGCCGAGGCCGTGCGCCAGCTGATGTTCATCGAGCGCGTCGCGTCTGAAGTGGGCGCGCAGATCGAGCGCCTCGAAACTTAACCGCGTGCCTCGCGGCACGCGCAGCAAACGGGCCGAGCGCCCGAACGAACCAAGATGGCTTTACTGCAAATTTCCGAACCGGGCATGGCGCCGGCGCCGCACCAGCGGCGGCTCGCCGTCGGGATCGATCTCGGCACGACGAACTCGCTCGTCGCGGCCGTGCGCAACAGCGTGCCCGAAGTGCTGCCGGACGACGCGGGCCGCGTGCTGTTGCCGTCCGTGGTCCGTTATCTCGAGAACGGCGGCCGCCGTATCGGCCACGACGCCAAGGCGCAGGCCGCCACCGATCCGCGCAACACGATCGTGTCGGTCAAGCGCTTCATGGGGCGCGGCAAGGCCGAAGTCGAAGGGGCGGCGAACGCGCCGTACGAATTCGTCGATGCGCCGGGCATGGTGCAGATCCGCACGGTCGACGGCGTGAAAAGCCCGGTCGAGGTGTCGGCCGAGATTCTCGCGACGCTGCGGCAACGTGCCGAAGACACGCTCGGCGACGAGCTCGTCGGCGCCGTGATCACGGTGCCGGCCTACTTCGACGACGCGCAGCGTCAGGCCACGAAGGATGCCGCGCGGCTCGCCGGCCTGAACGTGCTGCGTCTGCTGAACGAGCCGACCGCGGCGGCGATCGCGTACGGTCTCGACAATGCGGCCGAAGGGCTCTACGCGGTCTACGACCTCGGCGGCGGCACGTTCGACCTGTCGATCCTGAAGCTCACGAAGGGCGTGTTCGAAGTGCTGGCGGCGGGCGGCGATTCCGCGCTCGGCGGCGACGATTTCGATCACGCGCTGTTCGATCACGTGCTCGCGCAGGCCGGTCTCGACGCGAAGACGCTCGCGCCCGAAGACGTGCGCCTGCTGCTCGATCGCGTGCGCGTGCTGAAGGAGGCGCTGTCGTCGGCACCCGAGGCGGCGCTCGACGTCACGTTGTCGAACGGCACGCATCTCGCGCAGACGATCTCGCACGACACGTTCGCGACGCTTGTCGAGCCGCTCGTGCAGCGCACGCTGACGCCGACGCGCAAGGCGCTGCGCGATGCGCAGGTGACGCCGGCCGACATCAAGGGCGTGGTGCTCGTCGGCGGCGCGACGCGCATGCCGGTGATCCGCGAGGCGGTCGCGAAGTATTTCGGCCAGCCGCCGCTCGTCAACCTCGATCCGGACCAGGTCGTCGCGCTCGGCGCGGCGATCCAGGCCGATCTGCTCGCCGGCAATCGCGGCAGCGGCGACGACTGGCTGCTGCTCGACGTGATTCCGCTGTCGCTCGGCGTCGAGACGATGGGCGGACTCGTCGAGAAGATCATTCCGCGCAATTCGACGATTCCGATCGCACGCGCGCAGGAATTCACGACGTTCAAGGACGGCCAGACCGCAATGGCGATTCACGTCGTGCAGGGCGAGCGCGAGCTCGTCGCCGACTGCCGGTCGCTTGCGCGCTTCGAGCTGCGCGGCATTCCGCCGATGACGGCCGGCGCCGCGCGCATTCGCGTCACGTATCAGGTCGATGCGGACGGGCTGCTCTCGGTGTTCGCGCGCGAACAGCATTCGGGCGTCGAGGCGTCGGTCGTCGTGAAGCCGTCGTACGGCCTCGCCGACGACGACATTGCGAAGATGCTCGAGGACAGCTTCAAGACGGCCGAAGTCGACATGCGCGCACGTGCGCTGCGCGAGGCGCAGGTCGAGGCCGAGCGAATGATCGAGGCGACGCAGGCCGCGCTCGCGGCCGACGGCGAACTGCTCGAGGCGGCAGAGCGCGCGGAAATCGATGCGCGCGTCGCGGCGCTGCGCACGATCGCGCAGGGCGACGACGCGGACGCGATCGAAGCGGCGACCAAGGCGCTCGCCGACGGCACCGACGAATTCGCGGCGCGCCGGATGGACAAGAGCATCAAGCGCGCGCTGTCGGGCCGGCGGCTCGACGAGATCTGAACGAACGACGACTCGCGCGCGGGCCCGACGGCCCGCGCGATATTGAACCGTGCGGCGCGCGTCGCCGCACTCTGACTGACGGAACGGACATGCCTCAACTGGTGGTGCTGCCTCACGTCGAACTGTGCCCGGACGGCGCGGTGATCGACGCGACGCCCGGCAAGAGTATTTGCGACAACCTGCTCGACAACGGCATCGAGATCGAGCACGCGTGCGAGAAGTCGTGCGCGTGTACGACCTGCCACGTGGTGATCCGCGAAGGCTTCAACGAACTCGATCCGTCCGAGGAGGACGAGGACGATCTGCTCGACAAGGCGTGGGGGCTCGAACCGACGTCGCGCCTGTCGTGTCAGGCGATCGTCAAGGAGGATTCGGATCTGGTGGTCGAGATTCCGAAGTACTCGATCAATCACGCGAAGGAAAATCACTGACGGACGGGCGGGGCGACAGGCGGCCTGTCTGCCGGGCCGGCCCGCCATCGATACGGGAGAGCAGGCCATGAAATGGACCGATTCGCGCGAAATCGCGATCGCGCTTGCAGACAAGCATCCGGATGTCGATCCGCAGCGGATCAATTTCGTCGATCTGCGCGCGTGGGTGATCGCGCTCGACGGGTTCGACGACGATCCGAACCGCTCCGGCGAGAAAATCCTCGAAGCGATCCAGGCGCACTGGATCGACGAATCGGACTTCGACGACGAAGACTGACGTCCCCGCGCTTCGCGCAAAAGAAACGGCTCGTGACTTGCGTCACGAGCCGTTTTTTATTGTCTCAGCGCGTAGCCGCCCGCCGTGCGGGCGGCCGCGACGATCATGCACCGACCAGCGTGCCGTTCTCGACGCGTACGCGCTGACCCTGGCCGAACGGCGGCGGGTTGCGGTACGTGAACGTGCGCGTCGCGCCGTTCTCCATCTGCACTTGCACCTGATAGTCGGTTTCCGCGCGAACCTGCTTCTCGACCTGGTTGCCGGCGAGACCGCCGCCCAGCGCGCCGATGATCGTCATCGCGGTGCGGCCGTTGCCGTGCCCGAACTGGTTGCCGAGCAGGCCGCCCGCGGCCGCGCCGCCGATCGCGCCGATACCCGAGCTCTGGCCGGCCGTACGCGTCTGCGTGATCGCGACGACCGTGCCGCACGACTGGCAGTACGCGGCCTGCGCGGGCGCGGACGGCTGCTGTGCATACTGCGGCGGCTGCGGCGCCGGCGTATGGCGACGGTGAACCGGGCGCGGCGCCGGCTTCGGCTCGGGCTGAGCGGCCGCGGCCTTGTGCTGCGCGGCCTGTTCGGCCGCCTGCTGCTGCGCCTGCGCGGCGAGCGCGGCGCTTGCGGCCGCCGCCGTATCGACGGCCGGCTGCGAGGCGATCAGCGCGGCCTGGGTCTGCCCGTTCTGCTCGCCGGTACTGTTCGCTTTCGGGAATACGCCCGTGATCGCGGCCGTTGCCGCGAGACTCGCGACGATCACGGCACCCGCGGCCGTGGCGATCAGCGGATGAAGGCGTTGCTTTTGCGGTGTGGTCTGATTCTGATTGTCCATTTTGGCTCTCCGAGGGTCGATCCGCGTTGCGCAGCAGCGCTGAAGCGGATCCCACGCGTCGGGATCGATCGGACGCGGCGTGCATGCCGCCGTGCCGGCCCCGTTGCAATGCGTGGTGACGCATCGGGAGTGTCGTCCACGCGCAAACGGCGTGCCGTATCAAGGTGTAACGAATTGCAGCGATCGCGCCCGTATGCCGGGGCGGCGAAGGAGAGGGCGGCCGGGCGCGCGCGACGCCGGTGAAGCGAATAAAACGGGGGAGGATCGAGGGCCGGCGCGTCTCGGCCAGCAGGATTTACGCGCCGTTACAAAGCTGACGCGCGTGCGCCGCAGCGGCGGCGCACGCAACCGCGTCAACGGTCAGTCTTCGCGGCGCAGGTGCGGGAACAGCAGCACGTCGCGGATCGTCGGGCTGTCGGTCAGCAGCATGACGAGACGGTCGATGCCGATCCCGCAGCCGCCGGTCGGCGGCATCCCGTATTCGAGCGCGCGGATATAGTCGGCGTCGAAGTACATCGCTTCCTCGTCGCCCGCATCCTTCTGCTCGACCTGCTTCTTGAAGCGCGCGGCCTGATCTTCCGGATCGTTCAGCTCCGAGAAGCCGTTCGCGATCTCGCGGCCGGTGATGAACAGCTCGAAGCGCTCGGTGATGCCCGGCACCGTGTCCGATGCGCGTGCAAGCGGCGACACTTCGACCGGGTAGTCGATGATGAACGTCGGCTCCCACAGCTGCGATTCGGCCGTTTCTTCGAACAGCGCGAGCTGCAGCGCGCCGATGCCGGCGTTCAGGAACGCGGGCTGCGTGACGTCGACGCCGAGGCGCTTCAGTTCGCTGCGCAGATACGCGTCGTCGGACAGCTGACCGTCGGTGTACTGCGGCGCGTATTTCTGGATCGCCTGCGTGATCGTGAGCCGATGGAACGGCTTCGCGAGGTCGAGCTCGCGGCCCTGGTACTGGATCGTCGCGGTGCCGAGCGCGTCGATCGCGGCCTGGCGAATCAGCTGCTCGGTGAAGTCCATCAGCCAGCGATAGTCGGTGTACGCGGCGTAGAACTCCATCATCGTGAATTCCGGGTTGTGGCGCGGCGACACGCCTTCGTTCCGGAAATTGCGGTTGATCTCGAACACGCGCTCGAAGCCGCCGACGATCAGCCGCTTCAGGTACAGCTCCGGCGCGATGCGCAGGAACATCTGCATATCGAGCGCATTGTGATGCGTGACGAACGGCTTCGCCGCGGCGCCGCCCGGAATCGGATGCAGCATCGGCGTCTCGACTTCCATGAACTCGGCATCGCTCATGAACTTGCGGATCGATGCGATCGTCTTCGTGCGCGCACGGAACGTGTCGCGCGTCTCCGGCGTGACGATCAGGTCGACGTAGCGCTGCCGATAGCGCATTTCCTGGTCGGACAGGCCATGGAATTTGTCGGGCAGCGGACGCAGCGCCTTCGACAGCAGCCGAAGCTCCGTGCACTTGACCGACAGCTCGCCCTTGTTGGTGCGGAACAGCACGCCGCGCGCCGCGACGATGTCGCCGAGGTCCCACTTCTTGAACGCGTCGTAGGTTTCTGCGCCGACGTCGTTCGGCGTCACGAAGAACTGGATCTGGCCCGAACCGTCCTGCACGGTCGCGAAGCTCGCCTTGCCCATCACGCGCTTGAGCATCATCCGGCCCGCGACGGCGACCTCGAACGGGTTCGCTTCGAGCGCTTCCTTGTCCGACTCGGCGAATTTCGCCTGCAACTCGGCCGCGCGGTGCGTCGGGCGGAAGTCGTTCGGATAGGCGACGCCTTGCTCGCGCAAGGCGCGGAGCTTGTCGCGGCGTTCGGCGATGATCTGGTTTTCGTCCGCCGAGACGGCGGGCTGCGTTTGGGTCGGTTCGGTCATGATGGTCGGAATTCGGAATGGGTGCGGCAACGCAAACGGGAAGGGCGGCGCGGCCCGGCCGCGCCGCGGCGCTTACACGCCCTGTTTGAGGCTCGCGCTGATGAAGTCGTCGAGATCGCCGTCGAGCACCGCCTTCGTGTTGCTCATTTCGACGTTCGTACGCAGATCCTTCACGCGGCTCTGGTCGAGCACGTACGAGCGGATCTGGTGACCCCAGCCCACGTCGGTCTTGCTCGATTCGAGCTTGTCCTGCTCGGCCTGGCGCTTGCGCAGCTCGGCTTCGTACAGGCGCGACTTCAGCATCGCCATCGCTTCCGCGCGGTTGCGGTGCTGCGAGCGGTCGTTCTGGCACTGCACGACGATGCCGGTCGGCATGTGCGTGATCCGCACCGCCGAGTCGGTCTTGTTGATGTGCTGGCCGCCCGCGCCCGATGCGCGGTACGTGTCGATCCGCAGGTCGGCCGGGTTGATCTCGACTTCGATCGAGTCGTCGATTTCCGGATAGACGAACACCGACGAGAACGACGTGTGACGGCCGCCCGACGAGTCGAACGGCGACTTGCGCACGAGCCGGTGGATGCCGGTTTCGGTGCGCAGGTAGCCGTATGCGTATTCGCCCGACACCTTGATCGTCGCGTTCTTGATCCCGGCGACGTCGCCGTCGGATTCTTCGAGCACTTCGGCCTTGAAGCCCTTGCGCTCGCAGTAGCGCAAGTACTGGCGCAGCAGCATCGACGCCCAGTCGCAGGCTTCGGTGCCGCCGGCGCCGGCCTGGATGTCGATGAAGCAGTTGTTCGGGTCGGCCGGGTTCGAGAACATCCGGCGGAATTCGATGTCGGCGACGCGCGCTTCGAGCTTCGCGGCGTCCTCTTCGGAGGCGATGAGCGTGTCTTCGTCGCCTTCCTCGCGTGCAAGCTCGAACAGGTCGAGCGCGTCGCGCAGGTCGTTATCGAGTTCGGTGAGCGTCGTGACGACGCCTTCGAGCAGCTTCTTTTCGCGGCCGAGCGCCTGGGCGTTCTTCGAATCGTTCCAGACGTTCGGGTCTTCGAGTTCCTTGTTGACTTCGGTCAGACGCGCTGCTTTGGCGTCGTAGTCAAAGATACCCCCGAAGCTCGCCCGCGCGCGTGCGCAGGTCGAGCAGGGAGCTTTCGATCGCGTTGAGACGTTCCGCTTCCATGATCGTTTCGCTTTTCGTGCTTCGTAAAAAAGCGGAATTATAGCCGATCGGCAGAGGCTCCCGGTGGCGCCGATCGAATGCGGGCGGCCGCGGCGGGCCCGTCCGGCGCGGCATCGCGCCAGGCCGCGGTGCCCGTCACGCGTCCGCGTGCTCGACGATCAGCTGCACGCGCGTGACGCCGTTCCACGTGTCGGCGACGAGCCGATACGCGAGCAGCGCGCTCGCCGGCAGCGGCTCGGTCCGGTTGAACCAGATCGCGTTGAAGCGCTGGCGCCCGCGCGCGAGCTGCAGCTTCAGGTGCTTGTCCTTCACGAGGCTTTGCGACACGACGTCGAACTCGCCCGAGAAAAGCGGGGCCGGAAAGCCCTGGCCCCAGACCGCCTCGTCGAGCAGGCCGACGAACTGCGGCGTGAAGTACGCGTCCTCGAGTTCGCCGTCGGTCTCGATCACGCGCGCGAGCGCGTCGTCGGACAGCCATTCGCGAGCGACGGCCTCGAACGCGGCGGCGAAGCGCGGCACGTCGTCGGTGTCGAGCGTGACGCCGGCTGCCATCGCATGGCCGCCGAACGCGACGAGCAGGTCCGGCTCGCGCTTCGAGACGAGGTCGAGCGCATCGCGCAGATGGAAGCCCGGAATCGATCGCCCGGAGCCCTTCACGCGCGTGCCGTGCTCGTCCGCGTGCGCGAACGTGAACGATGGCCGGTGGAACTTCTCCTTGAGCCGGCCGGCGACGATGCCGATCACGCCCTGGTGCCATTCGGGATTGAACAGCGTGATCGAGCACGCATCGGCCGGATCGACGTCCGCGAGATCGGCGAGCGCCTGCTGCTGCATGCCGGCCTCGATCTCGCGCCGTTCGCGGTTCATCGTGTCGAGCTGCTGCGCGAGCGCCCAGGCGCGGCCGATGTCGTCGGTGATCAGGCATTCGATGCCGAGCGACATGTCGGAGAGCCGGCCGGCCGCGTTCAGCCGCGGGCCGAGGCCGAAGCCGAGATCGAAGCCCGACGCGGTGCGGGCGTCGCGTCCTGCCGCGCGGAACAGCGCGGCGATGCCCGGCTGCATGCGGCCGTTGCGGATGCGCTGCAGCCCCTGCGCGACGAGCACGCGGTTGTTGCCGTCGAGCCGGACGACGTCGGCGACGGTGCCGAGCGCGACGAGGTCGAGCAGCCCGTCGAGGCGCGGCTCGGCGGCCTTGCTCGCGAATGCGCCGCGGCGACGCAGCTCGGCGCGCAGCGCGAGCAGCACATAGAACATCACGCCGACACCCGCGATGTGCTTGCTCGGAAACGCGCAGCCGGGCTGGTTCGGATTCACGATCGCGCGCGCGGGCGGCAGTGCTTCGCCGGGCAGATGGTGGTCGGTCACGAGTACGTCGATGCCGCGCGCGTTCGCCGCTTCGACGCCGGCGACGCTCGCAATGCCGTTGTCGACGGTGATCAGCAGGTCGGGCTTGCGCGCGGCGGCCAGCTCGACGATTTCGGGCGTGAGCCCGTAGCCGTATTCGAAGCGGTTCGGCACCAGGTAGTCGATCTGCGCGCCGAACATGCGCAGCCCGCGCACTGCCACCGCGCAGGCGGTCGCGCCGTCGCAGTCGTAGTCGGCGACGACGAGCAGGCGCCGCTTCTCGGCGATCGCGTCGGCGAGCAGCGCGGCGGCGTCGGCGCAGCCTTTCAGTTCGGTCGGCGGGACGAGGCGCGCGAGCGCCGTCTCGATGTCGGCGGGCGATTGCACGCCGCGCGACGCGTACAGGCGCGCGAGCACCGGATGCAGGCCGTGGCGCGCGAGCGCTTCGGCGTCGGCGGGCGCGACGGGACGGGTAACGATGCGGGTCATTCGGTATCGGGTGGGGCTTATTCGAACAGGGAGGCGAGCGCGCGGCGGCGCCAGAACTTGCGCAGTGCGCCGCGCGTCGCGCGCAGCGTGGCCGAACTCGTGTCGCCGCACAGCGTGACGTCGATACCGGCCAGTTCGCCGCGCTGCAGGGCGGCGAGCGCCGGCGCGAACCAGTCGCGCTCGAGCGCGGCGAGCGCATCGTGCCAGCGTGCCCAGTCCTGTTCGATAAACGGGGTAGTGAGGGGCGTCAGCTCGACGAGCGTCGCGCCCTCGGCGGCCGGCAGCGCATCGAATGCGCGGGGCGGCGCGCCGCCATCGATGCCGGCTGCACGCGCGAGGCCGAGTGCGGCCGGCGACGCGGACAGCACGCGCGCGAACGGCTTGCCGACCGGTTTCAGCGTGCCCTGTGCGTGGAACCAGATCGAATTGACGGCGGGCAGCCCGCGCGCTTCGCGCGCTTCGTTGACCGGGTGCTGGAACCACGCCATCTGCACTTCGTTCTGCAGCTTCATCCACATCCGCGAGCGCTCGCCGGTGTGCGCCTCGTGCGGCAGCCAGATCTCGATGTTGCGGCCGCTCGCGCGCAGCGGCGCCGCGCCGGCCAGATGCGCGAGCTGATCGCTCGACAGATACCAGCGCGCCGGCGTCGGCGCTTCGACGCGCACGCCGAGCTCCTCGATCAGCGGCCGTGCGACGGCGAGCAGCGCGGCGGCGTCGCCGTCGTCGAGCGCGAGCGCGGCCGGGTCGACGAGCACCAGATGGTCGTGCGCGATTTCGACGTGAACGGGCTCGACGCAGGCCCACGGCTGCGTGCCGGGCTCGCCGCCGTCGGCGAGCAGCATGTAGGGCGCGAGCGGCGCCTCGTCGGCGGCGCTGCCGTGCGTCGCGCCGAACTGGCGCGCCAGCCAGCGCTCGTGCGGCAGCGTGCGCTGGAAGTCCTCGCCGGCCACGCGCTCGACGACGCTCGCGCGCGCGAGCAACTTTTCGAGCGCGGGACTGTCCAGCGTGTGCAGGGGCGAGGCCGCATCGGCCGCCGACGGCAGCGCGAACGGAACGAGAAAATGGAGGCGTCGGTCGTGCATGATGCTGCGCATTGTATGGCAAACTGCGCGCGTGATCGGGCCGGCCGACGGCCCGATCGCGTCCGGCGGCCGTTTTTCGACCCGCGTCCGCGGCCGGCGGCGTTGCCGCCGCAGCGTGCCGCGCGCCGGCCGCCCTCCCGCCGTAACCAGCAGAAAGGATTCGCTTGAAACTTCCGTACGAATGGCAAATCGGCTGGCGCTACACGCGCGCCGGCAAACGCACGACCGGCAACGGCTTCATTTCCTTCATCGCGCTCGTCTCGATGCTCGGGATCGCGCTCGGCGTCGCTGCGCTGATCGTCGTGCTGTCGGTGATGAACGGCTTCCAGAAGGAAGTGCGCGACCGCATGCTGTCGGTGCTCGCGCACGTCGAGATCTTCTCGCCGACGGGTTCGATGCCCGACTGGCAGCTGACCGCGCAGGAAGCGCGCCGCAACCCGTCGGTGATCGGCGCCGCGCCGTACGTCGAAGCGCAGGCGCTGCTCACGCGCCAGGATGCGGTGAGCGGCGTGATGCTGCGCGGCATCGAGCCGTCGCTCGAACCGCAGGTGTCGGACATCGGTAAGGACATGAAGGCCGGGCAACTGAGCGCGCTGGTGCCGGGCCAGTTCGGCATCGTGCTCGGCGACGCGCTCGCGGGCAATCTCGGCGTGAGCGTCGGCGACAAGATCACGCTCGTCGCGCCCGAAGGTTCGATCACGCCGGCCGGGATGATGCCGCGGCTCAAGCAGTTCACGGTCGTCGGCGTGTTCGAGTCCGGCCACTACGAATACGACAGCACGCTCGCGATGATCGACATCCGCGACGCCGAGGCGCTGTTCCGGATGTCCGCGCCGACCGGCGTACGGCTGCGGCTCAAGGACATGCAGAAGGCGCCGCAGGTCGCGCTCGAGCTGTCGCATACGCTGTCGGGCAGCCTCTACATCCGCGACTGGACGCAGCAGAACAAGACCTGGTTCTCGGCCGTGCAGATCGAGAAGCGGATGATGTTCATCATCCTCACGCTGATCATCGCGGTGGCGGCGTTCAACCTCGTGTCGTCGCTCGTGATGACGGTCACCAACAAGCAGGCCGACATCGCGATCCTGCGCACACTCGGCGCGCAGCCCGGCTCGATCATGAAGATCTTTGTCGTGCAGGGCGTGACGATCGGCTTCGTCGGCACGGCGTCGGGCGTCGCGCTCGGCTGCCTGATCGCGTGGAGCATTCCGTGGCTGATCCCGATGATCGAGCATCTGTTCGGCGTGCAGTTCCTGCCGCCGTCCGTGTATTTCATCAGCGAGCTGCCGTCCGAACTCGTCGCGAGCGACGTGATCAAGATCGGCCTGATCGCGTTCGCGCTGTCGGCGGTTGCGACGCTCTATCCGAGCTGGCGCGGCGCGAAGGTGAAGCCGGCGGAGGCGCTGCGCTATGAATGATCGCGCCACCGCCTTCGCGGATTCACGACAACACCTCAAACAGGATTCGGCAGGTATGCAGGAATACGTGCTTCAGGCGCGCGGCATCACGAAAGCGTTCGTGCAGGGCGGCTTCAACGTGCAGGTGCTCAACAACACGGAACTCGCGGTGCGGCGCGGCGAGAAGCTCGCGGTGGTCGGCGCGTCGGGCTCCGGCAAGAGCACGCTGCTGCACGTGCTGGGCGGCCTCGACGAGCCGAGCGCGGGCGAGGTCTCGCTGCTCGGCAAGCCGTTTACGCAACTGGCCGAACGCGAACGCAACGACCTGCGCAATCGCGCGCTCGGCTTCGTGTATCAGTTTCACCATCTGCTGCCGGAATTCAGCGCGCTCGACAACGTCGCGATGCCGCTGCGCATCCGCCGGATGACGACCGAAGACGCACGCGAGCAGGCACGCGCGATGCTCGAACGCGTGGGGCTCGGCCCGCGTGCGAAGCATCGGCCCGGCGAGCTGTCGGGCGGCGAGCGGCAGCGCGTCGCGATCGCGCGCGCGCTGGTGACGAAGCCCGCCTGCGTACTGGCCGACGAGCCGACCGGCAACCTCGACGGCACGACGGCCGACACGGTGTTCAACCTGATGCTCGAGCTGTCCGAGACGCTCGACACGAGCTTCGTGATCGTCACGCACGATCCGGAGCTTGCCGCGCGCTGCGACCGCACGATGCGGCTGCGCGACGGCGTGCTGCACGAGGAGCCGGCGCTGCCGGTGTAAACGACGAACGCCCGCGTGCCGGGCCTGCCGCGTGCGGCTCGGCGCGGCGGCGCGGCGCACGGGATGCAGGAGTGCCGACATGTGGATCGACACGCATTGTCATCTCGATGCCGCCGAATTCGACGGCGACCGCGACGCGGTCGCGCACGCGGCACGCACGGCCGGCGTGTCGCGCATCGTGATTCCGAGCGTCGGGCGCGACAATTTCACGACCGTGCGCGAGCTCGCGCACCGCACGCCGGGCGCCGTCTATGCGCTCGGCATTCATCCGCTGTTTACGCCGCAAGCGCGCGACGAGGATCTCGACCGGCTGCGCATGGAGATCGAGGCGAGCATCGACGATCCGCGCTTCGTCGCAATCGGCGAAATCGGCCTCGACTATTTCGTGCCGGGCCTCGACGAGGACCGGCAGCAATTCTTCTATCAGGGGCAGCTGCGGCTCGCGCGCGAATTCGACCTGCCGGTGCTGTGCCATGTCCGCAAGTCGCAGGATCGCGTGCTCGCGGGCCTGCGGCGCGCGGGCGTGCGGCGCGGCATCGCGCATGCGTTCAACGGCAGCTTCCAGCAGGCCGAAGCGTATCTCGCTCATGGCTTGCATCTCGGTTTCGGCGGCAACGTGACGTTCGAGCGCGCGCGGCAGATCCGCCGGCTCGCGACGCAGTTGCCGCTCGACGCGATCGTCGTCGAGACCGACGCGCCCGACATCGCGCCCGAATGGGCATACAAGTCGCGCAACACGCCCGACCAGATTCCGCGCATCGGCGACGTGCTCGCCGAACTGCGCGGCATCGACGCGCACGCGCTGTCCCTATCCACTTCGGCTAACGCGCTCGCCGCGCTGCCGCGCCTCGCGCTTTCGTCCGCATAATCGTTGCCGCAGGGCGCCGCATGCGCAAGCGCGGCGCCGGTTCGGCAAGGAGGCGGGATGCGTGGGTGGTGGATGGCGTTTGCGCTCGGCGTCGTTGTGCTGCAGCGGCAGGCGGCATTGCCCGGCCCGCGCATGTGGGCGGCCGGCGCGGCGGTGCTGGGCGCCTGCGCGGCGCTGTACCTGGCACGTCGGCGCTGGCGGCGCTGCGCGAAGGGTGTGCCGGGATGGACACTGTGTGCGGTCGCGGCGTGCGTGTCGGGGTTCGGCTACGCGGCCGCGCGCGCCGAATGGCGGCTGCGCGACGTGCTGCCGGTCGAATGGGAGCGGCGCGACATCGTCGTGACGGGCGTGATCCGGGGGCTGCCGATTGTCGACGAAACGGGCGCGCGATTGCTGTTCGCAGTCGAGTCGAATGACGCGCGGCTCGCGCGGTTCCCGCCGTTGATCCGCCTATCGTGGCGAAACGATCGCGCGCCGGCCGTGCCCGACTTTCGCGCCGCGCAGCGCTGGCAGTTCGTCGTGCGCCTGAAGCGCCCGCACGCCGAGGCGAATCCCGGCGTGCGCGACGCCGAGGCCGCATGGCTCGCGGCCGGCATTCGCGCGGTCGGCTACGTGAGCGCGCCGTCGCGCGCGGTGCTGATCGATGCGCGCGCATCGGGCTGGCGCGCGTCCGTCGACCGGCTGCGCGACATATTGCGTGCACGCATCGCCGCGGCGCTCGGTGACGACGCGCGACATCGCGGCATCGTCGCCGCGCTCGCGATCGGCGACCAGTCGGCAATCGGCGACGACGACTGGCGCGTGCTGCGCGATACCGGCACGAGTCATCTGGTCGCGATCTCGGGGCTGCACGTCGGGCTGGTCGGCGCACTGGCGGGCGCGCTCGCGTCGGCGGTGTGGCGTCGGTTGCACCGGCGCGGGCGGGCCGCGACGCTCGCGGTGCCCGCACCGTACGTCGCCGCGCTGGCGGCGCTTGCCGCGGCCGGCGGCTACGCGGCGCTAGCGGGATTCAACGTGCCCGCGCAACGCGCGTGGTGGATGATCGCCGCGGGCGGCGTCGCGTATCTGGCCGGCCGCAGCGTGCCGACGTCCGCGGTGCTGTGCGCGGCGCTCGGCGGCGTGCTGCTCGCCGATCCGTGGGCCGTGCTGTCGGCCGGCTTCTGGCTGTCGTTCGGTGCGGTCGCGGTGATCCTGCTGTCCGTGGCCGGCTGGCGCGCGGTACGCGAACACGACAGCGAGGGTGAACCGCCCGGCGTCATGCAGCGGCTGCATGGGTGGACCATGCGTGCGCTGCACCGCCTCGCGGACGCCGCGCGCGTGCAGTATGCGGTGACGATCGGCCTCGCACCGCTGACGGCCGCATGGTTCGCGCAGATCTCGCTGTCGGGGCCGCTCGGCAACGCGCTCGCGATTCCGTGGGTCAGTTTCGTCGTGACGCCTACCGTGCTTGCCGGCCTCGTGCTGCCCGCGCCGCTCGACGCGGCGATGCTGCGGCTCGCGCATGCGTCGCTCGAACCGATGATGGCGCTGCTGGCACGGCTTGCCGCGTGGCCGGCCGGCGTGATGTGGCTGCGCATGCCGGACGCGCCCGTGCTCGTGCTCGCGTGCGTCGGCGTCGTCTGGATGCTGATGCCGCGCGGCTGGCCGTTGCGCTGGGCGGCGCCGCTCACGTGGCTGCCGCTCGTCGCGCCCGCGCCCGACGCACCGCCGATCGGCGCGTTCCGGCTGACCGTGCTCGACGTCGGGCAGGGCACGTCGGTGCTCGTCGAAACGGCGCGCCGCACGCTGCTGTTCGATGCGGGGCCGGGCGCCGAATCGACGCACGCCGGGCAGCGGATCGTCGCGCCGTCGCTGCGTGCGCGCGGCATCCGCACGCTCGATACGCTCGTGCTGAGTCACGCGGACAGCGACCATACGGGCGGCGCGTCGGCCGTCTACGGCGCGGCCGAGGTGCGGCAGCTGCTGGCCGGCATTCCGGCCGGCCACGCGCGATGGCGCGACGCGCAGGCGGCCGGCGTG
>NZ_KV786706.1:0-2432 GCF_001806955.1 Burkholderia sp. HMSC10F09 | reverse complement strand
GCTCAGCGGCGCGATCGACGAAGCCGAGCGCACGACGCGCACCGGCACCGACTTGTACGACGGCGTGCCGCTTTCCTTGTCGATATAGTCGAGCGGCACGAGCACGTTCGCTTCCGGATAGTACGCACCGACCGAACCGGGCGCGATGTCGTACTCGATCGCGGTGATCTTCTCGAGACGCAGCGTGCGGCCGGACGCGCCGATCGTCTCGATGTCGACGAGGTCGCCGTGCTCGAGACCGTACTTCTCGAGATCGGCGGGATTCATGAACAGCACGTCGCGCCGCCCGAACACGCCGCGATAGCGATCGTCGAGCCCGTAGATCGTCGTGTTGTACTGGTCGTGACTGCGCAGCGTGATGAGTCGCAGCACCTGCTCGCCGCCGAGCACTTCCGCGTCTTCCGCGACGCCCTTGTACACCGAGAACATCGCCTTGCCGGTCGGCGTCGGCCACACGCGTTCGGTCGGCGGCAGCGGCAGCCGGAAGCCGCCCGGCGTGCGGATCCGTTCGTTGAACGCTTCGAAGCCGGGAATCGTGCGGTCGATCAGATCGCGGATCCGGTCGTAGTCGGCGATCAGGTCGAGCCACGCGACCTTGCTGTTCGGCAGCGTCGCATGCGCGATGCCGGCGACGATCGCAGGCTCCGAGCGCAGATGCTCCGAGGCCGGCTTCAGCTTGCCCGCCGACGCATGGACCATCGACATCGAATCCTCGACCGTTACCGACTGCGTGCCGCCGGCCTGCACGTCGAGCTCGGTGCGCCCGAGCACCGGCAGGATGTAGGTCTCCTTCGCGACGAGCAGATGCGAGCGGTTCAGCTTCGTGCCGAGATGCACGCTCAGGTCGAGCTTCGACATCGCGGGGAACGACTGCTCGGGATCGGGCAGCGCGACCGCGAAATTGCCGCCGAGACAGAGCAGCGCCTTCGCGGTGCCGTCGATCATCGCCTGCATGGCCTGCACGGCGTCGTGCCCGTGATGCGACGGCGGCGTGAAGCCGAACACGTCCTCGAGCTTCTTCAGAAACTCGGCGGACGGCTTTTCCGTGATGCCGACCGTGCGGTTGCCCTGCACGTTCGAATGGCCGCGCAGCGGGCAGATGCCGGCGCCCGGCTTGCCGATGTTGCCGCGCAACAGCAGCAGATCGGCGATCAGCCGCACGTTCGCGGTGCCCTTGTTGTGCTGCGTGACGCCCATCCCGTACGTGACGATCGTCGCGTTCGACTTCGCATAGGCGAGCGCGACCTGTTCGAGCTGCGCCTGGCTGAGCCCGCTCGCATGCTCGATGTCGTCCCATGACGTCGCTTCGAGATCGGCCGCGAACGCGTCGAAGCCTTCGGTGTGCTGCGCGATGAACGCGCGATCGAGCACGTCGCCGCGCTCGGCCTCGAGCTGCAGCAGCGCCTTCATGATGCCCTTCAGCGCGGCCGCGTCGCCGCCCGCATCGACCTGATAGTACGTCGATGCGATCCGCGTCGAACCGAACGACGCCATCTCGATCATGTCCTGCGGATCGGCGAAGCGTTCGAGCGCGCGCTCGCGCAGCGGATTGAAGACGATGATCGGCACGTGGCGGCGCGCGCATTCGTGCAGCGTGCCCATCATCCGCGGATGGTTCGTGCCGGGGTTGTGGCCGATCGAGATGATCAGCTCGCACCGGTCGAAATCCTCGAGCGACACGGTGCCCTTGCCGATGCCGATCGACTGCGGCAGCCCGACGCTCGTCGGCTCGTGGCACATGTTCGAGCAGTCGGGGAAGTTGTTCGTGCCGAGTTCGCGCGCGAACAGCTGATACAGGTACGCGGCCTCGTTCGAGGCACGGCCCGACGTATAGAACTCGATCTGCCCGGGCGGCAGCGCGCGCAGCACTTCGCCGATGCGCGCGAACGCGTCGTCCCATTCGACCGCGCGGAACGTGTCGGTCGCGCGATCGTAGACGAGCGGATGCGTGAGCCGACCCATGTTCTCGAGCTCGTAGTCCGACATGCGCAGCAGCGAGGAAACCGTATTCGCCGCGAAGAACTCGGGCGTCACGCGCTTGGTCGTCGCTTCCCACGTGACGGCTTTCGCGCCGTTCTCGCAGAACTGGAACGTCGACTTGTGCTCCTTGTCCGGCCACGCGCAGCCGGGACAGTCGAAGCCGTCCGGCTGGTTGGTGCGCATCAGCGTGATCGGTGCCTCGATGGTCTCCATCTGCGTGCGGACGGCCTCGGCTGTCGCGCGAAGCGCGCCCCAACCGCCGGCGGGCCCGTC
Organism: Burkholderia sp. HMSC10F09; assembly: GCF_001806955.1. Classification (NCBI taxonomy): domain Bacteria; kingdom Pseudomonadati; phylum Pseudomonadota; class Betaproteobacteria; order Burkholderiales; family Burkholderiaceae; genus Burkholderia; species Burkholderia sp. HMSC10F09. Next base: position 179 of record NZ_KV786706.1, on the reverse strand, counting down.
GTACTTCCTGATGCCTGGCACTTCGCGTCGATTTGTCATGTGATTCTCCATCAGCTGCGCCGCCGTGCGGGCAGCCCGGGTTGCGCCGTGCGACGGCGGGGACGTCTGCGCCCGGCGGACGCAGACGCTCATGCGCGCCCCGATGCCGGGCCGCGCGGGTTCATCGGCGGCCGGTGCGC
>NZ_KV786705.1:0-4039 GCF_001806955.1 Burkholderia sp. HMSC10F09 | reverse complement strand
GCGGCAGCGGCAGCGGCAGCGGCAGCGGCACGATACTGCGCACGCAACGATCGCGGTCGCGTACGGCGCCCCATCGCCATGCTACGCGATGAAAATGGTTGCCGCACCGCCGCAGTCGCACGACGGACGGCCGATGCGCCGCCTCGGCCGGGCGCCGCGCAGCGCGTGCGCCATACGCGGCATCGCAGCATCGGCCGCCGCCTTCCCGGCATTGCGACGCGCGGCGCGCCCGCCTACGATTTCTGAACGGGCGCCGCGCGCACCGGCACGCCACCCGTGCCGACGCTCGACCGAGGAGGCAACCATGATGCACTCGCACACGACGCACATCAGCCGGCACGTGAATGCGCCGCGCAACCGCGTGTATCGCGCGTTGCTCGATCCGCATGCGGTCGAGCAATGGAAGGTGCCCGACGGCATGACGTGCCATGTCCACGCGTTCGATGCGCGCGAGGGCGGCGCGCTGCGCGTGTCGCTCACCTCCGACGCGGCGGTGCCCGCCGGCAAGAGCGATGCGCACACCGACACCTATCACGGCCGGTTCGTGACGCTCGTGCCGGATCGGCAAGTCGTCGAGATCGACGTGTTCGAAACCGACGATCCGATGCTGCGCGGCGCGATGACGATCACGATCACGTTGTCGGACGAAGACGGCGGCACGCGTGTCGACGCGGTCCACGACGGCGTGCCGCCCGGTGTGCCGGCCGCGGACAACGAGACCGGCTGGCGCATGGCGCTTGCGCGGCTCGCGGCGCTCGTCGAAGACGACGGTCGGCCGCACGCCTGACCGCAGACGCACAACCCGCGGCCTCCGCATGCCGCGACCCGCAAACGCGAAATCCGCCCGTAGCCGCGCCGCGCGGCGCCGCGACCGGCTGCGCGAAACACCGCCCCATGCGACACTGGCACGCATGCGCCGACGCACCGATCGTTCGCGCGCCCGCCCGCCATCCGGCCCTGCCCGAGGAGACATCGCAATGAACGCCGCGCGCACCGCAACGTGGTATTTCGATTTCGTTTCGCCGTTCGCTTATCTGCAGCAGGAACGGTTCGACCGGCTGCCGCCGGCCGCGGCCTTCGAGCCGAAGCCGATCGTGCTCGGCGCGCTGCTTGCGCACTGGGGGCAGAAGGCGCCGGCCGAGATCGCCGCGAAGCGCGTCTTCACCTATCGTCACGCACAATACCGCGCGGACAAGCTCGGCATTCCGTTCCGCATGCCGCCCGCGCATCCGTTCAATCCGATCCGGCCGCTGCGGCTCGCGATCGCGATGGGCGGCTCGATGGACGCGATCCGGCGGATCTTCCGGCACATCTGGCGCGACGGGCAGGACGTCGCGACGCCGGACGGTTTCGCCGCGCTGTGCGAAGCGGTCGGCTTTCCGGAAGGCGTGACGGCCGTCGACGCGCAGCCCGTGAAGGACGCGCTGCGCGCGAACACGGACCGCGCGATCGCGCTCGGCGTGTTCGGCGTGCCGACCTTCGAACTCGACGGCGATCTGTTCTGGGGCGAGGACGCGACCGACATGTTCGTCGACTGTGCGACCTCGCGCGCGTGGCTCGATTCGCCGGAGGTGCGCCGCATCAGCACGCTTCCGGAAGGCATCCGCCGCGGCTGATCGCGCGGCTGCGCGCGCGTAGACGAGGGCGGCGCGACATGGCCGCGGGCCCGCTCCGCTACGCGTCGCGCCGTTCGACGAGCGCCGGCACCGCGTCGCGCATCATCGCGACGAACCGCACGAGCCGCGACGGATAGAACTGCGCGTGCGGATACGTGATGTAGACGGGCAGCGGCGCGGCTTGCCAGTCGCGCGCGAGATGCACGAGATCGCCGCGCGCGAGGTCATCGGCCAGCATCCACGACGACCCGACGCACGCACCGACGCCCAGCAGCGCCGCGCTGCGCAGCGCGTACAGGTTCGCGGTCGTGATGCGCGGACGGATCGCGATGCGCCGCGTGTCGCCGGTAACGGCGTGCGTGAGCGTCAGCTCGGTCCGGTAGTACGTGCGCAGCGCCAGCCACGGCAACGCGGCAAGCGCGTCCGGATCGGCCGGCACGTCCGCGCCGTTCAGCACCGACGGCGCAGCGACGACGAAGCGCGGCACCTTCGTCAGCCGGATCGCGACGACACCCGGGTCGGTCGGCTCGCCGACCTGGATCGCACAGTCGATCCCGCTGCCGACGAAATCGCGCACGTCGTCCTGCAGCAGCCATTCGACCGACACGCGCGGATAGTCGCGCAGAAACCGTGCGAGCGGCGCAACGAAGCGCTCCTGCCCGAACGCGTGCGGCACCGCGACGCGCAGCAGCCCGTCGGGCTCCTCCTGTGCGCCGCGCAGATCGGCTTCGAACGCCGCCCAGTGCGCGAGCAGTTCCTTCGCGCGCGTGAAGCAGCGTTCGCCGTCGACCGTCAGCCGCATCGCGTGCGTGGTCCGCTGCAGCAGCCGCACGCCGAGCGAGCGCTCGAGCGCCTGCAGCCGGCGGCTGACCGTCGGCTGCGTCGTGTGCATCTGTGCGGCGGCGGCCGACAGACTGCCGGCCTCGACTATGCGTACGAACGTTTCCATCAGCTCGAAACGATAGCCGGCGCCATCCACGGGCACCGTCGGAATGTGCGAAGCGCCTTGTGCGTCGCGGGAGTCAGGGGATTTTTCGGTCATACGCGAAACGTATAACAAGTCTGCGCGGCACGCTACTACCGTCCTCGGTGCCGCGCGGTCACACTCGCGTCCATCGTGTTTCCACCACCGAGGACGCCGATCATGTCTACTCCGCACCGTCTCGATGCCGCGCCGCACGCGCGGCCTGCCGCCCACGCCGCCGCTTCGTCGCTGCCCGGTCGCCGTCTGGTTCTGCTGCTCGCCGCGGCGGCCGGCCTCGGCGTCGCGCCGCTCTATTACGCGCAGCCGATGCTCGGCGCGCTCGGCCCCGATCTCGGCGCGTCGGCCCGCGCGATCGGCTTCGTGCCGACGCTCACGCAGCTCGGCTACGCGCTCGGGATTCTGCTGCTCGCGCCGCTCGGCGACCGCTTCGATCGGCGCCGCGTGATCGTCGCGAAGGCCGCCGCCCTGGTCGTCGCGCTGTTGCTCGCGGCCGTCGCGCCGTCGCTCGGGCTGCTGCTCGCGGCGAGCTTCGCGATCGGCCTCACCGCGACGATGGCGCAGGACGTCGTGCCGGCCGCCGCGACGCTCGCGCACGACCAGCACCGCGGCCGCATCGTCGGCACGGTGATGACGGGGCTGCTGCTCGGCATCCTGCTGTCGCGCGTGGTGGCCGGATTCGTCGCCGAAACCGCCGGCTGGCGCGCGATGTTCGCGCTCGCCGCCGCGAGCGTCGCCGCGATCGGCATCGTCGCCGCGCGCGGGCTGCCGCGCTTCGCGCCCACCACGCAGTTGCCGTATCGCGCGCTGATCGGCTCGCTGCGCGAGCTCTGGCAGCGTCATCGGGCGCTGCGCCGCGCGGCGCTCGCGCAAGGCCTGCTGGCGATCGGCTTCAGTGCATTCTGGTCGACGCTCGCGATCATGCTGCACGACGCGCCGTTTCACCTCGGCAGCGCGGCCGCCGGCGCGTTCGGCCTTGCCGGCGCCGCCGGCGCGCTGGCCGCACCGATCGCGGGACGGCTGGCCGACCGTCACGGGCCCGAGCACGTGACCCGCATCGGGATCGGGATCGCGACGCTGTCGTTCGCCGCGATGGCCGCGGCACCGGCGATGCCGGCGCAAGCGCAGCTGGCGCTGCTCGCGGCCGCGACGATCGGCTTCGACCTCGGCGTGCAGGCGACGCTGATCGCGCACCAGGCGATCGTGTACCGGATCGATCCGGCGTCGCGCAGCCGCCTGAACGCCGTGCTATTCGTCGGCATGTTCATCGGCATGGCGGCCGGCGCGGCGCTCGGCGGTCTGTTGCTCGCGCAACTGGGCTGGAACGCAGTGATCGGGCTGGCCGTCGCGTCCTCGCTCGCCGCGCTCGCGGTTCGCATGTGGCGACAATAAGCGCGCTTCGCGGGGCGCCGCGCGGGCCGGCACACGCTGTCGGCCCGCG
>NZ_KV786704.1:0-6759 GCF_001806955.1 Burkholderia sp. HMSC10F09 | reverse complement strand
GCACCTCGCCGGCCGCACCTCGCCGGCCGCCCTATTGCGCCGTTGCCGCGCAGTCGCGTGCCGGCCCGCGCGCGTCGAGCCGCATCGCGAGCCACGTGACGACGAGCGCCGAGAACGTCACGGCGACAGCGACCCACGGCAGCGCATCGAGCGCGAGCCCGTGATCGAGCGCCAGCCCGCCGAGCCACGCGCCGCCCGCATTGCCGACGTTGAACGCGCCGATGTTCAGCGTCGACGCGAGATGCGGCGCGCTCGCGGCCTTCTCGACGACGCGCGCCTGCAGCGGCGGCACCGTCGCGAACGCGGCGATTCCCCACACGAATACGGTGACGGCGGCCGCGACGGGCAGATGGCTCGTCTTCGCGAACACCGCCATCACCGCCATCAGCGCGACGAGGATCGCGATCAGCGACGGCATCAGCGCGCGATCGGCGAGCCGGCCGCCGAGCGTGTTGCCGACCGTGAGCCCCGCACCGAACAGCACGAGGATCAGCGCGACTGCGCGCGGCGAATAGCCGGACACGCTCTCGAGGATCGGCGCGATATACGTGAACACGACGAACACGCCGCCGAAGCCGAGCACCGTCATCAGCAGCGCGAGCCACACCTGCGGCTCCTTCAGCACGCGCACTTCGTGGCCGAGCCCGACGGGCCCGCTGTCGTGCCGGTTCGGCACGAGCGCCGCGATGCCGGCCAGCGACAGCACGCCGAGCGCGGCGACGATCCAGAACGACGCGCGCCAGCCGAGCAGCTGCCCGACGAACGTACCGAACGGCACGCCGAGCACGTTCGACAGCGTGAGGCCCGTGAACATGAGCGCGATCGCGCTGGCCCGCTTGTCGGCCGGCACGAGCGACGCGGCGACCACGGCGCCGATCCCGAAGAACGAGCCGTGCGCAAACGACGTGACGACGCGCGCGACCATCAGCATCGTGTAGCCGGACGCGGTTGCGCACAGCACGTTGCCGACGATGAAGATCGCCATCAGCAGTTGCAGCGCGGCCTTGCGCGGCATGCGGCTCGTCAGCACGGCCAGCAGCGGCGCGCCGACCGCAACGCCGAGCGCGTAGCCCGTCACGAGCAGGCCCGCCGACGGCAGCGACACGGCCAGATCGTGCGCGACTTCGGGCAGCAGACCCATGATGATGAATTCGGTGGTGCCGATGGCAAAGGCGCTGATCGCGAGCGCCAGCAACGGAATGGGCATGAGGGTTCTCCGGTAAGGGGCGGACGCGGCACCGGGGCCGATGCCGCATCGCACAAGTTCGTGCGCGCATTGTCCCGAACGCGCCGATATTTGATAATTGGCGCGACGTTTGAACCATTTTCAAAAGATTCTGGAAAATCGCATGGATCGACTCGGCGACATCCGGCTGTTCGTGGAAGCGGCCGAACTCGGCAGCCTGTCGGCCGCCGGACGCAAGCTGAACCTGACGCCGGCGGCGGCCAGCGCGCGGCTCGCGAAGCTCGAGGCGAAAGTCGCGACGCGGCTGTTCGAGCGTTCGACGCGGCAGCTGCGGCTCACCGACGAAGGGCGGCTGTACCTCAACTGCTGCCGGCAGGCGCTGCAGGCGCTCGACGACGCCGACGCGATGCTGCAGGAAGGCCGCAACGTCGTCGGCGGCAAGGTGCGGCTGTCGTCGACATCCGATTTCGGCCGCAACCAGCTGCTCGACTGGCTCGACGAATTCACCGCGCGGCATCCCGACGTCACGTTCTCGCTGACGGCGTCCGATTCGTCGTCGAATCTCTGGCAGGACGAGATCGACCTCGCGATCCGCTTCGCGGCGCCGCCCGACGGCGCGCTGGTCGCGCGGCGGCTCGCCGCGAACCGGCGCGTGCTGTGCGCGGCGCCGTCGTTCGTCGAACGCTACGGAACGCCGGCCGACCCGAACGATCTAGCCCGATTTCCGTGCAACGTGATCACGATCGCATCCGGGCCGATGAACACCTGGCGCTTCACGCGCGGCGACGAGGTGCAGACCTACACGGTGCCGATGTCGAACGCGTTCGAGACCAACGACGGCGGCCTCACGCGCGAATGGACGCTGCGCGGGCACGGCATTGCGCTGAAGTCGCTGTGGGACATCGCCGACGACGTGCGCGCGGGCCGCTTGCGCGTGCTGCTGCCGGAGTGGCGCCACCAGGACGCGCCGCTGCACGCGATCTATCACAGCAAGCGCTACATGGCGCGGCGCGTGCGCGTGCTGCTCGATTTTCTCGCCGAGCGCTTCGCGCGCGAGGAAGCGGCGCTCGAGGATCTGCTGAACGCATGCCGGTGACGGCCCGCGTGCGGCGCACGAAGGGTCGGAACGCCAATGCGGGTGTCGCAGGGCCACCACCGGGCGGCCGCGTCGGCCCGCGCGAAAAGCTATAATGGAAGGCTTTCCCGACGGCTTTTCCTGCGCCACGCGCGACCTGCGCAACCGGGCGCCGCGACGCGCTGCCGTCCCGATTCACCTTTGACACGCCCCCAGGTCAACCACTGCGAACGGCGAACCCCATGACGAAGAAAGTTTACGTAAAGACCTTCGGCTGCCAGATGAACGAGTACGACTCGGACAAGATGGTGGACGTACTGAATGCGGCCGAAGGCCTCGAGAAGACCGACTCCCCGGAAGACGCGGACATCATCCTGTTCAACACCTGCTCGGTGCGCGAAAAGGCGCAGGAAAAGGTGTTCTCCGATCTCGGCCGCGTGCGCGAGCTGAAGGAAGCGAAGCCCGATCTGCTGATCGGCGTCGGCGGCTGCGTCGCGAGCCAGGAAGGTGCGTCGATCGTGTCGCGCGCGCCGTACGTCGACCTCGTGTTCGGCCCGCAAACGCTGCACCGCCTGCCGCAGATGATCGACGCACGCCGCACGAGCGGCCGCGCGCAGGTCGACATCACGTTCCCCGAAATCGAGAAGTTCGATCACCTGCCGCCCGCGCGCGTCGAAGGGCCGACCGCGTTCGTGTCGATCATGGAAGGCTGCTCGAAGTACTGCAGCTACTGCGTCGTGCCGTACACGCGCGGCGACGAAGTCTCGCGCCCGCTCGACGACGTGCTGACCGAAGTCGCGGGCCTCGCCGATCAGGGCGTGCGCGAAGTCACGCTGCTCGGCCAGAATGTGAACGCGTATCGTGGCGCGCTGACGGCCGGCTCGTCGGAGGTCGCCGATTTCGCGACGCTGATCGAATACGTCGCCGACATTCCGGGCATCGAACGGATTCGCTATACAACCTCGCATCCGAAGGAATTCACGCAGCGGCTGATCGACACGTACGCGAAAGTGCCGAAGCTCGTGAACCATCTGCACCTGCCGGTGCAGCACGGTTCGGACCGCATCCTGATGGCGATGAAGCGCGGCTACACGGTGCTCGAATACAAGTCGGTGATCCGCAAGCTGCGCGCGATCCGTCCCGACCTGTCGCTGTCGACCGACCTGATCGTCGGCTTCCCCGGCGAAACGGAAGAGGATTTCGACAAGATGATGGCACTCGTGCACGACATGCGCTACGACACGAGCTTCTCGTTCATCTACAGCCCGCGCCCCGGCACGCCGGCCGCGAACCTGCACGACGACACGCCGCGCGACGTGAAGCTCAAGCGGCTGCAGCTCGTGCAGGCGACGATCGAGGAAAACGTCGCGCGCATCAGCCAGTCGATGGTCGGCAAGGTCGAGCGTATCCTCGTTGAAGGGCCGTCGCGCAAGGATCCAAACGAACTCGCGGGCCGCACCGAGAACAACCGGGTCGTGAACTTCCCGGCGCCGCTCGCCGCGCATCCGCGCCTGATCGGCCAGATGATCGACGTGAAGATCAACCACGCGTATCCGCACTCGCTGCGCGGCGAACTCGTGCTCGTCAGCGACGACGCGAGCGCAGCCACGCACTAGGCCCGGTTCGCGGAAACGCATGCGTTTCCGCGCCGCCGGCCGCCAGCCCAACAGGAGCCCGACGCCACTTTGAAGCCCGCTCAAGCACTGGAATTCACCGCGCCGCGCGACGACAACGCGCGCCTCGCGAATCTCTGCGGCCCGCTCGACGAAAACCTGCGGCAGATCGAACAGGCGCTCGATGTCACGCTCGCGCGACGCGGGCACCGGATCGCGATCCGCGGGCGCGGCGCCAAGCTCGCACTCGCCGCGCTCGAAAACTTCTACAACCGCGCGCGCGATCCGCTGTCGGTCGACGACATCCAGCTCGCGCTCGTCGAAGTACGCCACACGAGCGGCAACGGCCGCCAGGACACGCTCGACGTGCGTTTTCGCGGCGACCCCGATCATCCGTTCGACGAGCCGACCGTCCAGCTCGACGACGACGAGGCGCTCGAGGAGCCGGCGCCGAAGCTCTACACGCGGCGCGCGGATCTGCGCGGCCGCACGCCCGCGCAGCGCGAGTATCTGAAGCAGATCCTGTCGCACGACGTGACGTTCGGCATCGGGCCGGCCGGTACCGGCAAGACCTATCTCGCGGTCGCATGCGCGGTCGACGCGCTCGAGCGCGATCAGGTCAAGCGCATCGTGCTGACGCGCCCGGCCGTCGAGGCCGGCGAGCGGCTCGGCTTCCTGCCGGGCGATCTCGCGCAGAAGGTCGATCCGTATCTGCGGCCGCTGTACGACGCGCTGTACGACCTGCTCGGCTTCGACAAGACCGCGAAGATGTTCGAGCGCCAGATGATCGAGATCGCGCCGCTCGCGTACATGCGCGGCCGCACGCTGAACCATGCGTTCATCATCCTCGACGAAGCGCAGAACACGACGCCCGAGCAGATGAAGATGTTCCTCACGCGGATCGGCTTCGGCTCGAAGGCCGTCGTGACCGGCGACACGAGCCAGGTCGATCTGCCGCGCGGCCACAAGAGCGGCCTCGTCGAGGCGCAGCAGGTGCTCGGCGGTGTGCGCGGCATCGCGCTCACGCGCTTCACGAGCGCGGACGTCGTGCGTCACCCGCTCGTCGCGCGCATCGTCGAGGCGTACGACGATTTCCACGCGCAGCACAAGGACGCCTGACGGGACGCGGGAACACGCCGAACGCGCGAAGCGCGACCGGACCCGGCCCGCTGGTGCGCGCCGGGTCTTTTTTCGTCCGCGCACGGGCAGCCGGAATTCGGGCGCAATCGACCGTTTGGTGTATCCTCATCGCGTTCCAATCGCCGTACGCGTCATGAAATCCACCCGTTCTCGCAAGTCGGGGCGCGCCGAGTCCGCCGCGTCCGAATCCACCCGCGTGTCGCTGTTCGATGCGAAGGGCAAGGCCCGCACCGTGAAGGCGCAGGGGCTGCGAATCGACTTTCCGGACGGCCGCAGCCTGATGTTCGACCTGTCGGGCAGCTCGGGCGACGCCGCCGTCGCGATCGTCGCGCAGCACAACGATCCGGCGATGCGCGCGAAGCTCGCGCTGCAGCCCGAGCATTACGACAGCCTCACGTTGCACGTCGGCGCCGAACCGGCGCCGCGCGACGAAGACGACGATGGCGAGCAGCGCGAGCAGGAACTCGACCTGTCCGTGCAATACGGCGACGAAATCACGAGCGCGGTGCGCAAGACGCTGCCGAAGCGCAAGCTGATCGCCGAATGGCTCGAGCCGGCGCTGTTCGCGAACGCGCAGATCACGGTGCGCTTCGTCGGCGAAACGGAAGGCCGCACGCTGAACGCCGGCTATCGCCACAAGGACTATCCGACCAACGTGCTGACGTTCGCCTACGATCCGGCGCCGGACGGCACCGTGATCGGCGATCTCGTGCTGTGCTGCCCCGTCGTCGAGAAGGAAGCGCGCGAGCAGGACAAGCCGCTCGCGGCCCACTACGCGCACCTGCTCGTGCACGGCGCGCTGCATGCGCAGGGCTACGATCACGAGACGAGCGACGAGGACGCCGCCGAGATGGAAGCGCTCGAAGTCGACATTCTCGCGAAGCTGGGCTTTCCGAACCCGTACCGGTAATCCGGCCGAACGATGCAGAACGCCGCGACGCTCCCGCCCGCCTACCCGCCGTCGATCGGCGAAGGCCGTCTGCTGACGGAAGAGGAGCTTGCGGCATCGCTCGCGCACACGATGCGCGACTGGGACGGCCGGCAGGATCTCTGGCTGTTCGGCTATGGCTCGCTGATCTGGAATCCCGGCCTGCCGACCGTCGCCGCCGTGCGCGCCAAGGTGCACGGCTACCATCGCGGGCTCTATCTGTGGTCGCGCGTGAACCGCGGCACGCCCGAGCGGCCGGGCCTCGTGCTCGCGCTCGATCGCGGCGGCTCGTGCGCCGGTATCGCGTTCCGCCTCGCAGGCGCGACCGCGCAGCCGCATCTCGAAACCTTGTGGAAGCGCGAAATGCCGATGGGCTCGTACCGGCCCGCGTGGCTGCCGTGCTCGCTCGAAACCGGTGAACGCGTGACGGCGCTCGCGTTCGTGATGCGTCGCGACGCGCCGACGTACACGGGCAAGCTGCCCGATGCGGTCGTGAAGGAAGTGTTCGGCTGCGCGGCCGGCCGCTACGGCACCACGCTCGATTACGTGACCCGCACCGTCGAAGCGCTGCGCGCGAGCGGCATTCCGGACCGCGCGCTCGAAAGCCTGCTCGCGCGATGCCGATGATGCGCCGCGCTGCGCGTCCCGCTCGCGCTGCCGCGCCGCTGTGCGCGGACGGCCGCCGTGCGGGGCCGACAGATGCTGCGGCCCTCAATTCGCGGCGGGTGCGCGCCGGTTTCGCTTTCCGACTGCGCACCGTCGCGCTGATCGCCGCCGCCAGCGTCGCGCTGGCGGGCTGCGGCGTGTTCGGCTGCGG
>NZ_KV786703.1:0-17752 GCF_001806955.1 Burkholderia sp. HMSC10F09 | reverse complement strand
GCCTTGAACACGGAAATCCTGACACCCCCCCGATTGCATTCGTGCATCATCTAAAACGGTGTCTATGTGTGATGACCACAACAATCGCACCTCGGAGACCGCCGTTCGCATACTACACTCAGAAAGTAAGATGACGGTAATCGGGAGCGGGCGACTTCAGTTTTATTCTGCCCCTGACTTATCGTGCAAAATTCCTGGTGTTTTTATTTTGCCAGGCGAACCTGTAGTAGCAGAAAAGAGCGATCGTGGATTTACATTTGTGGCTTACCGGTCGGCAAAAAAGGATGGCCCCGTTCTAGGTTGGGTAAGAAGTGATCGCCTGAAGCACAACGGCCCAGGAGCCACTCCACGGCAGCCAGCCAATAACGAGCAGACCAAATGATGAACCTAATCCGCATCGGCGACGACACCGACCACGGCGGCAAGGTGGAAACGGGCTCCACGACCATGCGTTTCGATGGTCGCTATGTTGCTCGCAAGGGCGATCGCGTTTCTTGCCCGCAGCACCCCGACGTATCACCGAACCTCATTGAAGAGGGCGACTCATCGATAACGGACGACGGCATTCCGATCGCGCGCCACGGCCATCGCGCTACGTGCGGCTGTCATCTGATTTCGAGTCTGGTCTAATCCGCTTGCGGCGTTGCGCCGCATGCAGTTCAGTCGGAGCACCGAGAAGCGCGTCCGTCAGATCGAGCAACTCGATTCGTCGCGCGCCGGGAGGGCTGATGTAGGTCGCTTCTCATGAGTCAACGACCAAATTGAATGGGGCTACCGGCTGCGGTAACGCACCGAAGCGCCAAGGAAGCACATCGTCAGCGATATGGACCGATGTGGATGTGGATAAGAACCACCCACAGACGCCGGAAATAGAAAAGGACTTACACGCCGAAGCGATGTAAGTCCTTGAATTCTTTGGTAGGCCGTGCAGGATTCGAACCTGCGACCAACGGATTAAAAGTCCGCTGCTCTACCAACTGAGCTAACGACCCAAAGAGCAAAAGATTATAGCGACGGATTGTGGGTTCGTCAACAACCCGCCGCGATAATTATTTGATCGACTCGAGCTTACCCTGCGCCGTCTGCGCCGCGTTCGATCCCGCGTACTGCGACACGACCTGCTCGAACGTCTTCTTCGCGACCGCCTTCTGGCCTTGCTCGAGCTGGTTCGTGCCGATCGCCACGAGGGCGTCGGCGGCGCGCGGGTGCTGCGGGTACTTGCTCACGATCGCTTGCCACGTCGCCGTCGAACCGCGGTAGTCGCGCAGCGCGTATTGCGCATTGCCGAGCCAGTATTGCGCGGTCGGCTGGTACGGGCTCTGCGGATACTTCGCGATGAAGCTGCGGAACGAAGCCGCAGCCGCCTTGAAGTTGCCGTTGCGGAACTGCTGCTGCGCCGCGTTGAGCGCATCCGTTTCACCCGGCTGCACGGTGCCTTCCACGCCGTCGATCGTCTTCTGCTGCGGCTCGAACTTCTTGAGACGCGTGTCGAGATCTTCGTAGTACTCCTTCTGCTGCCGCTCGAGCGTCGTCAGCCGGTTCGTCAGATCCTCGTTCTCGCCGCGCAGCGTCGCGACCTGCTGGTTCAGCTGGTCGAGGCGGGCGGATTGATCGAGGATCGTACGCTGGGCGGCCGACAACTGGTTCGCCAGGTTGTCGCTCTTGCTGCGCAGATCGAGCACGGCGCGGCGTGCTTCGTTGTCGTCGAACATGCCGGCGTGCGCCGGCGCGGCCGACCACGCCGCGCCGACGACGCAGAACGCTGCGACCGCGCGCAGCCAGGTTACACGGTGCGTCATACAGCGATTCTTCCGTTACTTACTGTTGGTAGACGAGATCGGCGCGGCGGTTCTGCGCCCACGACGCTTCGTCGTGACCCGTTGCTTGCGGCTTTTCCTTGCCGAGGCTCACGGCTTCCATCTGCGAATCGGCAACGCCGAGCAGCGCGAGCGCGCGGCGCACCGCTTCCGCACGCTTCTGGCCCAGCGCGAGGTTGTACTCGCTCGTGCCGCGTTCGTCGGTATTGCCCTGGATCAGCACGTGGCGCTGCGGGTGGCTCTTCAGATACTGAGCGTGCTGTTGCAGCAGCGGCTGATACTCGTCCTTCACCGAATAGCTGTCGAAGTCGAAGTAGATGCTGCGCTTCGCGAGCGGGCTGTTCGGATCGTTCAGCGGATCGACGTTCACTTGCGCGACGTTGTCGGCGCTCGGTTGCGTGCTCATCGCACCGGCGTTTGCCTTGTCGTCGAGCTTCACACCCGACTTACACGCTGCGAGCGCGCCGATCATCATCACGGCCAGGGCCAGACGAACTTTTTTCGACATCATGGTTACTCTCCTTGTGGTCATTGCATGAAGGGCCCCCACGACGGCTCACGAACCGAGCCGCCCTGGACGGACAGAATCTGCGGCGGCGCACTGCCGTCGGAAGGCACCGCAGCGAGCACGTTGCGACCGCCCGACTGCGTGGCGTACAAAATGTACTGGCCGTTTGCCGCGAAGCTCGGCGATTCGTCGCGATTCGTATTGGTGATAGCGTTCGCCGCGCCGGTTTGCAGATCCTGAACGTACAGCTTGAAGCCCCCGCCCGTACGGGAGATGTAAGCGAGCAGCTTGCCGTCCGGGCTTACGCGCGGACTCGTGTTGTAGCTGCCGGTGAAGGTCACGCGCTGCGCCGCGCCGGCGCTTTCGCCTTGCGCGGGCATCCGATAGATCTGCGGCGCACCGCCGCGATCGCTCGTGAAGTAGATCCAGTGGCCGTCCGGCGAGTAGAACGGCTCGGTGTCGATCGAGCTGCTCTGCGTGAGACGGCGCAGCCCGCCGCCGTTCGAATTGACCGAGTAGATCTGCGTGTTGCCCGTCAGCGACAACGCGACCGCGAGCGTGTTGCCGTCCGGCGACCACGCCGGCGCGCTGTTGTTGCCCTTCTGGTCGGAGACCATGTAGCGGCGGCCGGTCGGCAGATCGTGGATGTAGACGATCGGCTTCTTGCGCTCGAACGACACGTACGCGACCTTCGTGCCGCTCGGCGACCACGCCGGCGAGATGATCGGCTCGGTGCTCGACAGCGCGATGCGCGCGTTCTGGCCGTCCGAGTCCGAAATCTGCAGCTGGTAGCGGTTGCCGGTCTTGATCACGTACGACAGACGCGTCGCGAACACGCCGCGCACGCCGAGCAGCTTCTGGTAGATGTAGTCGGCGATTTTGTGCCCGGCCGTGCGCAGCGTCGTGTCGTTGGCGCTGAGCGACAGGCCGCCGAGACTTTGCTGCTTCACGGTGTCGTACAGGATGAAGTTGATCTTGTACTGACCGTTGCCCTCGCGGTTCACGCTGCCCGCGACGAATGCGTTCGCACCTTTGGCCTTCCACGCGCCGAGATCGACCGAGGCCGTCTCGGGCACGGGCGTGCTGCCCGCGTCGATGTTGGTGAATTTGCCGCTGCGGGCAAGATCGGCACGGACGATCGACGTGACCTGCTGCGGCAGGCCTGCCTCATTCGCGAAGTTCGCGGTGGCGATGGGGAACTGGGTCGAACCGACGCCGGTGATCAGCACGTTGACCTGCGCGTTAGCGGCACTGCCGGCCGCAATCAGGCACGAGGCCACGAGTGCCCTGAAACCTAGCTTCGTCATCAAACTCATGCTTCTTGCTTCCCGTATGACATGGATCGCTGCGCAACCGCAGAGACTGTAAAAATACCCGATTCGTTCCCGTCGGACAGCGACGGCCGGAGTGTAAGCGCATTTCCCGTCACTCCGCCGCCTTGAAGGTAATCGTAATGTCCGACGGGGTACGACCGTTAGAATCGGGCGGCAACGGGACCGACGCCTGGATCGCATTGACCACGGCTTGATCCCACCCCGAATTTCCGCTCGAACGGCGGATCGATACGCTCAACACGTTACCCGACGGCGTGCAGCGGATCGCGACGACCGTCGTCAGGCCGGCACGCTCGCCGCCCCAGACGATATTCGGCTTCACGCGGCGGCGCACCTTGTCCGGATAGCCGGGCGATGCCGCATTGCCGCCGGCGCCCGAACCGGTGCCGCTCTTCGCGAGCCCTTCGCCGCCGCCTTCACCTGCACCGGCCAGGCCCTGCATCTGCGCGAGACGCGCGCGCCGTTCCTGGTCGAGCTTCGCCTTCGCGGCCGAATCGGCCTTCGCGCGCGCCGCTGCTTCGGCCTTCGCCTTTGCCGCGGCCTCCGCCTTGGCCTTCGCGGCCGCTTCCGCTTTCGCCTTGGCCGCCTGCTGCGCCTCGAGCTGCGCCTGCTTCTGCTGCTGGAGTTTCTGCTGTTCGAGCTTCTGCTGCTCGGCGAGCTGTTGTTGCTTGAGCTTCTCGGCCTGCTTCTGCTTTTCGCGTTCGGCCGCCTTCTGCGCGGCGAGCGCCGCCGCCTGCTGGGCCGCAAGCTGCTGGCGTCGCGCTTCCTCTTCCTCGCGTGCCTTTTGCTGCTGCGCGCGGCGCTGCTGCTCGAGCAGCGCTTCGCGTGCGGCCGCTTCCTGCTGACGCTTCTTCTGCTGAAGCGCGATGTCGGCCTGCTCGTCGCGAACCGGGGCAGGGGGCGGCGCGACCTTCGCAGGCGCCGGCGGTGTCACGACCGGACGCGGCGCCGCGACGTCGGGCACCTCCGTCCACAGTTCGGCTTCGGCGCCGGCCGGCGTGCTGTTTTGCCACTGCACGCCATGATAGAGAAACAGCGCGAGCAGCACATGCATCAGCGCGGCGAGCGCGAACGCGCGCCACGTGCCGCGCTCGCGCGGCGGCTGAGGCGGATAGGCGGTGCTGCGCGGGGATAACCGGTTCATTGCGATTTGACGAGGAGGCCGACGCGCTTGACGCCGCGCGCCTTCAGATCCGACATCACGGTCATGACTGCATCGTACTGCACGGTCTTGTCGGCTGCGATCACGACCGGCTGATCCGGGTGATCGGCCTGCCGGGCCGAAATGAAGCTGTCGAGCTCGGCCTTCGTCATCGTGTCTTCCTGCGTCGCGCCGGAGTCGCCCTTGTACTTGACGCTCATCGTGCGGTCGGCCTTGATGTTGACGACGACAGGCGGCGTCTGCTCCTGCGGCGCCGCGTTGCCGACGGTCGGCAGATTGATGATCGACGGGGCGACGAGCGGTGCCGTGACCATGAAGATCACGAGCAGCACGAGCATCACGTCGATGTACGGGACGACGTTGATGTCGGCCATCGCGCGGCGCGAGCGGCCGCCGCGCATGCTCGATCGAATGGGGGTGCCTGCCATCGCGTGCTCCTTACTGGGCCTGACGCTGGAGGATGTTCGAGAACTCTTCGATGAAGGTCTCGAAGCGGATCGCGAGGCGGTCGATGTCGTGCGCGTAGCGGTTGTATGCGACGACGGCCGGAATCGCGGCGAACAGGCCGATCGCGGTAGCGACGAGCGCCTCGGCGATGCCCGGCGCGACGTTCGCCAGCGTGGCCTGCTGTACGTTCGCGAGCCCGCGGAACGAGTTCATGATCCCCCAGACGGTGCCGAACAGACCGATATACGGGCTCACCGAGCCGACCGACGCGAGGAACGCGAGGTTCGATTCGAGCACGTCCATCTCGCGCTGGAACGATGCGCGCATTGCGCGCCGGGCGCCGTCGAGCACGAGGCCCGGATCGCTGAGACGCTTTTCCTTCGCCTTCAGGAACTCACGCATCCCCGACTCGAAGATCCGCTCGAGCGCACCGATCGTGTGGCGGTTGTTCGCGGCGCTCTGATAGAGCGCCTGCAGATCGCCGCCCGACCAGAAGTCCCGTTCGAAGCGCTCGGTCTGCGCGCGCGCGCGGCGGATTGCGAACCACTTGCGGAAGATGAAGGTCCACGACATCAGCGACAGCAGCAGCAGCAGCCCCATCACGGCCTGGGCCAGCACGCTCGCGTTGAGAACGAGGGAAATGATCGACAGGTCTTGAGAAGTGTTCATAGAGGTTTGAAGTAACGTCCCTTCGGGGTGCCCGGGGCGCCCGGTGTGCGTGCAGTGCGACGCGCCGGCGGGCGGGGCCGGAATGCGCCTGCCGCGCCTGAGGTCGAACCTTGCTTAGTATCGATTCAGAAAGGCGAGTTCATAGGCTTTGTCTAAACGGCGCTCATGCGAGCTTCGTTGACAGTTCGCCGGGCCCGGCATTCGCGACGGGCCCGCGTTGCAGCGCATCGAGCGCGGCCGGCGGGATCGCCGCGGGCCGGATGCCGGTGCGGTCGACGCAGCCGATGCGGATTTGCCCGGCGACGAGCAGCGTGTCGCCACGCCATGCTTCCTGTACGAATTCCACCGATGCGCGACCGATGCGTGCGGGACGGCTCGTGATCGTTAGCATGTCGTCGAGTCGCGCCGGCGCGCGGTAGTCGAGTGACGTGCTGCGGACGATGAAGAGCGCGCCCGTCTCGTCGGCGAGCCGACGCTGGTCGATACCGCACGCGCGCAGCCACTCGGTGCGGGCGCGCTCGAAGAATTTCAGGTAGTTGGCGTAGAAAACGATGCCGCCGGCATCGGTGTCCTCGTAGTACACGCGCACCGGCCAGGTAAAGCCGGAAGGCACGTCCGACGAGCGGGTAGGCTGAGTCATGGCGCGCATTCTACCGGAAGGGAAGGGTCCGATTCGCAACCGATTCGTAACGGAATGTAGTAGTCGCAGTACACCGCGGGCCGGCCGTCGGCCGGGCCCGCACGGCGGTTCAGCCGCGATGCACGGTCGGGCCGCCCGGCGCCTGCGCGATCGGCATCAGCTCGATCGCGTTGACGTTCACATGGGCGGGACGCGTCGCAATCCAGTACACGGTGTCGGCGATGTCCTCGGGCATCAGCGGCTGCACGTTCGCGTACACATTGGCGGCTTTTTCGTTGTCGCCGCGGTAGCGGACGTTCGAGAACTCGGTGCCGCCGCACAGGCCCGGCTCGATGTCGGTCACGCGCAGCGGCGTGCCGAGCAAATCGGCGCGCAGGTTCAGGCTGAATTGTCTGACGAAAGCCTTGGTCGCGCCGTACACATTGCCGCCGGCGTACGGGTAGGAGCCGGCGACGGAGCCGATGTTGAAGATGTGGCCGCGGCCGCGTTCGATCATGCCGGGCAGCAGCGCGTGCGTGACGGTGACGAGGCCCGTGCAGTTCGTGTCGATCATCGTGTGCCATTCGTCGAGGCTCGCCTTGTGGGCCGGTTCGACGCCGAGCGCGAGGCCCGCGTTGTTGACGAGCACGTCGAGCGCCGCGAACTCGGCGGGCAGGGCGGCCGGCACGGCTTCCACGGCCGCGCGGTCGCGCACGTCGAGCTCGAGCGGCAGCAGCGCATCGCCGAGCTCGGCGGCGAGCGCGTCGAGCCGCTCCTTGCGGCGCGCCGTGGCGACCACGCGGTGGCCGCCCTTGACGAAGGCACGGGCGATGGCGGCGCCGAAGCCGGCGGACGCGCCTGTGACGAACACGATCATTGCTGCTCCTGGTCGGTAAAAAAGTAGCGCGTAGTATCGCGCAAACGCGCCGGGATTGCCGCACCGCGACAACGGCGTCGCGTGCGCCGGACAAGGCGACTCGGTTCCGGCCCCGATTCTTCGTGCGGCCGGGGGCGCGGTTGCCTATTCATGGCGCATCCAATACACTAACGCGCTCATCACCCCTGCGTGACTGGCGATAGAACCCTCGGGTTCAAGGTGGAGCATCCCACCGTGAAGCGCAGGGCGCCGTTTTTGCCGTTCGCCTGGGCAGCCGTTGTGCGCCGTCGCGTGCATCGCCGGTGGCTGTCCTGCCTCGCGTCCCTCGGATTCTTCCGCCACGTCGAGCTGGTCCTGCCAGCAGCGCAGTGTACTCGGCCACCCGGTCAACCTGTACACACTTAACGGAAACCGTATGTTTGACAGAGCCCAAAGCACCATCGCGAACGTCGATCCCGAAGTCTTTGCAGCGATCGAGCAGGAAAACCGTCGCCAGGAAGAGCACATCGAGCTGATCGCGTCGGAAAACTACACGAGCCCGGCCGTGATGGCCGCGCAGGGCTCGCAGCTCACGAACAAGTACGCGGAAGGCTATCCGGGCAAGCGCTACTACGGCGGGTGCGAGTACGTCGACGTCGTCGAGCAGCTCGCGATCGACCGCGTCAAGCAACTGTTCGGCGCCGAAGCGGCCAACGTGCAGCCGAACTCCGGCTCGCAGGCGAACCAGGGCGTGTTCTTCGCGATGCTCAAGCCGGGCGACACGATCATGGGCATGAGCCTCGCGCACGGCGGCCACCTCACGCACGGCTCGCCGGTCAACATGTCGGGCAAGTGGTTCAACGTGGTCAGCTACGGGCTGAACGAGAACGAAGACATCGACTACGAAGCGGCCGAGAAGCTCGCGCAGGAGCACAAGCCGAAGCTGATCGTCGCGGGCGCGTCGGCGTTCGCGCTCAAGATCGACTTCGAGCGTCTGGCGAAGATCGCGAAGTCGGTCGGCGCATACCTGATGGTCGACATGGCGCACTACGCGGGGCTGATCGCCGCCGGCGTGTATCCGAACCCGGTGCCGCACGCCGACTTCGTCACGACGACCACGCACAAGAGCCTGCGCGGCCCGCGCGGCGGCGTGATCCTGATGAAGGCCGAGTACGAGAAGCAGATCAACTCGGCGATCTTCCCGGGCATCCAGGGCGGTCCGCTGATGCACGTGATCGCGGCGAAGGCCGTGGCGTTCAAGGAAGCGCTGTCGCCGGAGTTCAAGGCCTATCAGCAGAAGGTGGTCGAGAACGCACGCGTGCTGGCCGAGACGCTCGTCAAGCGCGGCCTGCGGATCGTGTCGGGCCGTACCGAAAGCCACGTGATGCTGGTCGACCTGCGTGCGAAGAACATCACCGGCAAGGCGGCGGAAGCCGCGCTGGGCGCCGCGCACATCACCGTGAACAAGAACGCCATTCCGAACGATCCGGAAAAGCCGTTCGTGACGAGCGGCATTCGTCTGGGCTCGCCGGCGATGACCACGCGCGGCTTCGGCCCGGCCGAAGCGGAGCAGGTCGGCAACCTGATCGCCGACGTGCTCGAGAACCCGGAAGACGCAGCGACGATCGAGCGCGTGCGTGCTCAGGTCGCCGAGCTGACCAAGCGCTTCCCGGTCTACCGCTGATCGACGATGCGCTGCCCGTTCTGCCGGCACGACGACACGCAGGTAGTTGACTCGCGTGTGTCCGAAGATGGCGCCGCGATTCGCCGGCGCCGTCGCTGCTCGGCTTGCGACAAGCGTTTCACGACGTACGAACGGGTCGAGCTGGCTCTGCCGTCCGTCGTGAAAAAGGACGGCAGCCGCACCGAATTCGACCGTCGCAAGATCGTCGCCAGCATGCAACTCGCGCTGCGCAAGCGGCCCGTTGCTGCGGATGCGATCGACGCGGCGGTCGCTCGCATCGAATATCAACTGCTCGCAACCGGCGAGCGTGAAGTCCGTAGCGAGAAGCTCGGCGAACTCGTGATGAACGAGTTGCGCGGCCTCGATACGATTGCCTATGTCCGCTTCGCATCGGTGTATCGCCGGTTCGAGGACGTGTCCGAATTTGCCGACGTGATCGAAGAGTTCCGTCGCGCCTCTCCCGCCAAGCCTCCCCGTAAGCGCTGACGCGCTGCGTCCGTTCATCGCCTCCTCCTGTCGTTCAGTTCGCGCCAATTGTGTCGGTTGCACGCGCTCGCCGTCAGTCGGCCGTTCGGCATATGGTGAGCGTCGCCGCACGTCGCTAGAGTCGTTGCATCACGTTGGCGGAGCGCGGCGATGGAACGGTGCGGGCAGGCAGGAATGAAAGGCGGGCGACACGTCGGCGGCTTCACGCTCGTCGAACTGATGGTCGCGATTGCGATTGCGGCCGGTCTCGGCCTCTACGCCGTGCCCGTCTTCGATCAGTGGCGGATGCGCGAGCGTGTCGATGCACGCGCTCGCACATTGCTCGGTGCGCTGTCGTTCGCGCGCGCCGAGGCAACGCGTCTCGGCGTCCGCGTCACGCTCTGTCGTGCCGACCGCAACGGCGCTTGTCTGCGCGCCGCGCAGCGCTGCGGGTCGGCCGAGTGGTCATGCGACTGGGTCGTCGCGGGCGAGCTCGAAGGCGCGTTGCGCGTGTTGCGGCGCTATCCGCAGGATCGGGAAATTGCCGTGGCGGGCGCCGCGCAGGAACTGGCTTTCGTGCCGCCCGCGGGGCAGGTGATCGGCGGAATCCGGCGCTTCGAATTGCGTCCGCGGCGCGATGTGCCGGCGCTCGATGGCGCGCGCCTGTCCCGCTGCGTGCGACTTGCGGCGGGCGGCCGCGCGCGCCTGTCGACCGGCCGGTGCGACGCGGCATGATCGCGGCGCGCAACCGGTCGCGCGGCACGTCGCTGCTCGAAGCGATGCTGGCGATCGCGCTGCTCGCGATCGTGATGCTGGCTGTGGCGGGCAGCCAGCTCGCGATGGCGCGTGCGCAGCGGGCGACGGTATGGCGCGAGCGTGCGCTGTGGCTTGCCGACGCGCGCCTCGAATATCGGCGTGCCGCTCGCGGCGCGGACGGTGGCGTCGCGACGTTGTCGGCTGCATCGTTGCCCGGCGGTTCGACTGCGATTGCGAGCGGGCCCGGCGGCGTGCAATTCGCGATCGTGGCCTGGCGCGGCGAGCGTACCGTAGCGCCTTCGCAGGCGCAGTGCGGGAACGCGATTCCCTCGGCGCAGCCGCCATCATGCGTGCGCATTCCGTTTCGGGAGGTCGATGCGGATGAACGCTGAACGCCGGATGCGTGCGCATACGCTGCTCGAAGTGCTGATCGCGATGCTCGTCGGACTGCTCGTGCTGGCCGCAGCCGGTGCGCTGTACCACGCTCAGCGCATCGCGCAGCGGCGCGCAGACGATGCATTCGCGTTGCGCGATGCGGCGGGAACCGCGCTGATGCTGATCGGCCAGCAAGTCCAGATGGCCGGGTTTCGTCCGCTCGACCTCGGCGCATCGTCGTCTGCGTCGCCGTGGTCGCCGGTGTTCGGCTGTGCGTCCGCGCGCATGCGAGGCGACGCTGCGCAACTGCAGTGCGATTCCGTCCGGCAATCGTCCGACGCGCTGCTCGTGCGCTATATCGGCGATGCCGTATCGACATGGCCGACTGCGAGCAGGCACGTGTCCGATTGTCTGGGGCAGGGTGTCGGGACGCCGGGCGAACGGCCGCTCGTCGCCAATCGTTTCGACGCACACGTCAGCCCTTCGACCGGCGAACCGGAACTGTACTGCGAGGGTAGCGGCCGGGCCGGCGTCCCTCAACCGGTGGTGTCCGGTATCGAGCAGTTGCGCGTGCGCTATCTGCGGCGCGGCGATACGCAGTTCGTCCGTGCGGATGTCATGCGGGCGGACGATTGGCGCAACGTCGTCGCCGTACATTTATGCGTGCAGGCGCGCGGCGAAGCGATGCATGCGCGCGTTCGGTACACCGATTGTGACGAACGCGTATCCGTGGCGCGCGACGGGCGCGCGCGTGTCGCGTTGCACCGCATCGTCGCGCTGCGCAATGCGTCCGTGCGGTCCGACGATAGAGCGTCGCCCGCTGGACCTGCACGCGAGGACTCGCAATGACGCCCGGGGCAACGAGTACGCGGTCTGGTGCGGGGCGCGGTCGCGGTTCCCGGCATCGCGACGCCGGGCTCGCGCTGCCTGCCGTGATGGCGGTGAGTGCAGCGGTCGCAGCGTTGACCGCCATCTGGTTCGAATCCGCGTTGACGGAGTCGCGTCGCACGCGCGCGCTGTCCGACCGCTTGATCGCGTTCCATGCGGCCGATGCTGCGCTCGGCGCGTGTACCGCCGCGTTGTTGCGCGGTACTGCACGCTACTCGAGCGCACACGCGTCGCGGGGTGAACTGCAAGGTGAGCCGCACGGCCAGCCTCAACGCGAGCCGACCATGTGGCAACGCATGCCGGCGCTCGCGCATCCCGACACGTTCCAGCCATTTGCCGATTGGCCGATGGCCGAGCAGCCGCCGCGTTGCCTGATCGAGGCGTGGCCCGATGCCGATCCGCCGGACGGTCGCGCTTATCTGATCACCGCACGCGGCGTCGGCGCGAAGCCGTCGAGCGCGGTCTGGCTGCAAACGCAGCTCGCCGTGCGCGGAGGCCGTGTCGTCGCGCAACGCTGGCGTCGCGTTGCGGCGCTGCATCGATGAGCGAGCATGCATATGGCACGACGAACGGGATTTACGTTGCTGGAGCTGATGATCGTGCTCGCGATCGTCGGCTTGTTTGCCGGATGGGGCATTCCGTCGTATCGCGAACATATGGCGCGCGTTCATCGCGCGTCCGCGGTATCGGCGCTCTATCGGGCGGCGCATTATCTCGAGACCGAGACGCTCGACGTCGGGCTGCCGCGTACGGTGCCGGAAGCACTCGCGCACGCACCTCCGGACGGCCGTCCCGTCTATCGGATCGCGTTACGCCCGCCGCAACAGGGCGACGCCGCTGCGGCCGCTGATGAACTGAACGCAATGCCGCTCGACACTGGGCCGATGCGCGACGATGCATGCGGCACATTCATCTTGCGTTCGGACGGGACGAAGGGAAACCGGAAGCGCGACGGCACCGACGAATGGGAACCCGCCTGTTGGGGCGTACGTTGAACGCGATCAAGATGCGCAGCGCGACGAATGCGTCCGACGCGCATGCCCGATCGCCGCGCCGGACTCAGTCGCGCAACGTATCGACCTGGCGTTCGCCGCGCGACTGCTTCCAGATCCGATACGCTTCCCACGCGGCGAAGCCGAGCGTGCCCCACTTCAACGCCGGGCCGGCGCTTGCGCGCAATAGCGAGCGCATCGGTTTCGCGAGCACGAGCGATGCGACCGAGCTCAGCATCGGATACTGGTTCAGGAGATTGCCGAGGCTCGCGTTCAGCGTTTTCGCGGAATGGCTGAACTTGCCGCTCGACAGGCCAGGGATGAATACCTTGAGCCAGCTGAAGCGCGTGACCGCGTGCCGCATTTCGGATGCGGCCTGCGCGAGCTCGAGCCGTTCGACTTCGGATTGCAGGATCAGCAGCTCCTTGCGGAGCGCACGACGTTGCGCGGCGTTCCATTTCGACCGCGACGAAGGAGGGCGGCGTGTGCCCGTGTCATTCTGGTTCATGGCGCGTCGGCGAAGTGGGTGACGAGGATGAACGCGCGAGCGTTCACGACTTGCCGCGGAACAGCTCGCGGTCTTTCTCGAGTTCGGCCAGCGTCGCGTCGAACACGGTCGGCGCATCGCGCAGGCCCGAGCGCGCCTTCAGCGCACAGACGATGCCGCCGATCGCGTACAGCGCGGTGATCCCGGCGAGCGATTGCCAGCGGTACGTGTCCCAGAACGCGATCGCGATCAGCACGGTCAGGCTGATGAGCGCCATCGTCGCGAGCATCATCGCCGCGAGCCCGAGGAACAGCACGCCCATCAGGCGTTCCTTCTCCTCGGCCAGCTCGATGCCGACGAGCTCGAGACGCGTTTGCAGGAGGGCGATCGCCGAGCCGACGAGGCGGCGCAGCGGTCCGTGGCCGGACGCCTGCGAGGTGGTGTCTGTCGTCATGGATGATTGGCTTGCGCGTGCAATAGGCGGCTGGGACCGAGCCGGCCGGCGGCGAACCGCCGGCCGGGCTTCGGCATCCTGCGGGCCGCCGGGCGGCCCGCGAGACGGAACGGCGCGCGTTACTTGCGGTTAATCAGCAGACCGATCAGCACGCCGACGCCGGCCGCGATACCGATCGAGGTCCACGGATGCTCATGCACGTAGTCGTCGGTCGCGCGCGCGGCCTTCTTGCCTTTCTCGACCACGACGACCTGGACGTCGGCTGCCTTTTCCTTGGCCTGCTTCAGGCGAGACATGGCCTTCTCGCGCAGCTCGGCCGCACGGTCGCCCGTGCTGCTCGCGGCTTGCTTGAGCAGGTCTTCGGCGTCCGCGAGAACGGTTTTGATATCCGACATCAGTTTCTCCTTGTTGATTTCCGACATTGCAACTCCCTTCGTGCTGTCATGCTGCAGGTTCACATCGTAGCGAAACGCCTGCTTGCTGGCGAGCCGGGAAGACGCACTGCGGCAGTGCCAGACCGAATGGTAAACGACTCGTAATCCCTAACAGAGCGGCAAGCAACCGAAAAAGTTTCGCCAGCACCCGCGATCGTCGTCCGACCGATCGAAAAAATGACAAAAAGATATGAATATCAAACGTAATAATCGTTCGCATGGCCCATTGCTTCCCGTAAGCTGATGGACTGTCCCGCGCCGACCGCGCGCGGTTTCAACTTGCATCGTTCGAGGAGGGAACACCATGAGTCTGCGTCTTGGCGACATCGCACCGGATTTCGAGCAGGAATCGAGCCTGGGCCCGATCAAGTTTCACGAGTGGCTCGGCGATAGCTGGGGTGTCCTGTTCTCCCATCCGGCCGACTACACGCCGGTGTGCACGACGGAACTCGGGCTGACCGCGAAGCTGAAGGACGAATTCGCGAAACGCAACGTGAAGGTGATCGCGCTGTCGGTCGACGGCGTCGAATCGCACAAAGGCTGGATCAACGACATCAACGAAACGCAGTCGACGGTCGTCGGTTTCCCGATCATCGCCGATGCGGATCGCAAGGTCTCGCAGCTGTACGACATGATTCATCCGAACGCGAACGAGACGCTGACGGTGCGCTCGCTGTTCGTGATCGATCCGAACAAGAAGGTGCGGCTGATCATCACGTATCCGGCCAGCACCGGCCGCAATTTCGACGAAGTGCTGCGCGTGATCGACTCGCTGCAACTGACCGACAACTACAAGGTCGCGACGCCCGGCAACTGGAAGGACGGCGACGACGTCGTGATCGTGCCGTCGCTGCAGGATCCGGAAGAACTGAAGAAGCGCTTCCCGAAGGGCTTCAACGCGGTGCGTCCGTATCTGCGTCTGACGCCGCAGCCGAACAAGTAAAGCCATCGTCGCCCGCCGTATCGGCGGCATGCGCAAACGGCCCGCCCGGCAGTCATGCCGGCGGGCCGTGTCGTTTCCGCCCATCGCGTGTAATACGGACACGCTGCGCCGATTGCTCAGAAGAATGCCTGGATGCCGGTTTGCGCGCGGCCGAGAATCAGTGCGTGGATGTCGTGCGTGCCTTCATACGTATTGACCACTTCGAGGTTGACGAGGTGGCGCGCGACGCCGAATTCGTCCGAGATGCCGTTGCCGCCGAGCATGTCGCGCGCGAGCCGCGCGATGTCGAGCGCCTTGCCGCACGAATTGCGTTTCATGATCGACGTGATTTCGACCGCCGCCGTGCCTTCGTCCTTCATCCGGCCCAGCCGCAGCACGCCTTGCAGGCCGAGCGTGATTTCGGTCTGCATGTCGGCAAGCTTTTTCTGAATCAGCTGATTCGCGGCGAGCGGGCGACCGAACTGCTTGCGATCGAGCACGTACTGGCGCGCGGTATGCCAGCACGATTCCGCGGCGCCGAGCGCGCCCCATGCGATCCCGTAGCGCGCCGAGTTCAGGCAGGTGAACGGCCCGCGCAGGCCGCTGACGTTCGGCATCAGGTTTTCCTCGGGCACGAACACCTCGTCGAGCACGATCTCGCCCGTGATCGACGCGCGCAGCCCGACCTTGCCGTGGATCGCCGGCGCCGACAGCCCTTTCCAGCCCTTCTCGAGGATGAAGCCGCGGATCGTATCCTTGCCGTCCTCGTCGAGCTTCGCCCAGACGACGAACACGTCGGCGATCGGCGAGTTCGTGATCCACATCTTCGCGCCCGACAGCGAGTACCCGCCCGGCACCTTCTTCGCGCGCGTGACCATGCTCCCCGGGTCCGAGCCGTGGTTCGGCTCGGTCAGCCCGAAGCAGCCGATCCACTCGCCGGTCGCGAGCTTCGGCAGATATTTCTCCTTCTGCGCGTCGGAGCCGAACTCGTAGATCGGCACCATCACGAGCGACGACT
Organism: Burkholderia sp. HMSC10F09; assembly: GCF_001806955.1. Classification (NCBI taxonomy): domain Bacteria; kingdom Pseudomonadati; phylum Pseudomonadota; class Betaproteobacteria; order Burkholderiales; family Burkholderiaceae; genus Burkholderia; species Burkholderia sp. HMSC10F09. The sequence continues at coordinate 1,865 of NZ_KV786703.1, read as the reverse complement.
GCACGGACATCATCGACCGATAGCCCGAATCGACACGCTCAACCTCGCGCGCGATCAGCCCGTAGCTCACGTAGTTCAGCCCGGGGCCGCCGTATTGCTCGGGAATCGTCGGGCCGAGCAGGCCGACTTCGCCCATCTCGCGAAAGATCGCGGCATCGGTGCGCTCGTGGCGAAACGCCTCGGTGACGCGCGGCGCGAGCTTGTCCTGCGCATACGCGTGCGCGGCGTCGCGCACCATGCGCTCGTCCTCGGTCAGTTGCTGATCGAGCAGCAGCGGATCGTCCCAATGAAAAGTTGCGGCGCTCATCGTGTCATCTCCTCACTTGACTGGAGTTCCGCTATGCGGAACAATGTTTTGCAAATTGATCCCAGTGTAGCATCGGATGACACTTTCAACCATCGACGACACCGCGATCGACGAGCGCAAGTTCGTCGTCGCGCTCGCGCGCGGGCTCGACTTGCTGCGCGCGTTCCGGCCCGGCGAGACGATGCTCGGCAATCGCGACTTCGCGGAGCGCACCGGCTTGCCGAAGGCGACCGTGAACCGGCTCGCGTATACGCTGACGGTGCTCGGCTATCTGCGCTACGACGAGACGCTGGGCAAGTATGCGCTCGACGCCGGCGTGCTGTCGCTCGGCTATGCGCTGCTGTCGGGCGCCGGCACGATCGACCTCGCGCGGCCGCACATGCAGGCGCTCGCACGCGAGATCGGCGCGGCCGTGTCGCTCGGCTGCCGGGACGGGCTCGACATGATCTACCTGGAGACGATCCGCAGCGAAACGGCGCTGACGCTCGGGCTGGCGCCCGGGTCGCGGCTGTCGATGCTGACGAGTTCGATGGGCCGCGCCTATCTGGCCGTCCAGCCCGACGACGTGCGGCGCGCGCTGTACGCGGAACTGCACAAGGCGGCCGGCGGCGCGGACGATGCGGATGCGCTGGTCGCCGCGGCGCAGGCGGCGGTCGCCGAATTTCCGGAAAGCGGCTGCTGCTATTCGTTCCGCGCATGGCACGCGGACGTCAATGCGGCGGCCGTGCCGTTTCGCGAACCGCGCGAAGGGCGCTGGCTGATTCTCAGTTGCAGCGGGCCGGCGTCGTCGATGGGCGAGGAGGTGTTCCGCACGCAGGTCGGGCCGAAGCTGAGGGCGCTCGCGCAGCGGCTCGGGCAGACGCTCTGACGAACGGCCGCGTGAGACCGCGGCGGCGCCGTTCGGCGGCAGATCGGCGAAATCGGCAGACGCGCCCGGCCCGCGGTTGCGGACCGAGCGGACCGCGCTCATCATCGTTCGTCCGTCTACCGACTTCGACGACGAGGAACACGATGACTGCATCCCACACGCTCGACGGCGGCTGCGCATGCGGCGCGATCCGCTACCGGATCGCCGGTGTGCCGACCGACGCCGGCTTCTGCCATTGCCGGCTCTGTCAACGAACGACCGGCGCGGCGGTCGTCGCGTCCGCATCGGTGCCGATCGGCGCGTTCGCATATCCGCAGGGCGAGCCGGTCGTCTATGCGTCGAGTGCGTGGGGCGAGCGGCGTTTCTGCGGCCGTTGCGGCGCGCAGCTCGAGTACCGGCGCCGCGACGCGCCGCAGACGGTCGAAATCAACACGGCGACGCTCGACGATCCGTCGCCGCTGCAGCCGCGCTGGCACGTCTGGTATGCGGACCGGTTTCCCGGCATCGAGATCGGCGACGATCTGCCGAAGTACGCGGACGGCGGCCGCGACTGACACGGCCGCGCGACGCGCTCGATTCGCGCGCGGCGATCGGCGAAACGCACCGGCAACACCCATTGCGGAAACCCGTCGGCAACGCGCGAGCGGCCGGCAGGCCGCGGCCCGCGCCCGCGCCCGCGCCCGCGCCCGC
>NZ_KV786702.1:0-25846 GCF_001806955.1 Burkholderia sp. HMSC10F09 | reverse complement strand
CGCGCGCCGGTTTCCGCGGCGCGCGCGATGCCTTGCGCCGATCGACCGTCGATCGTTGCGCACGCACCCGATTCGATGCGCGTCACGCGCTCAAAGGCTTGCGCGCGCGGGCGCGACGTCGCGACGTTTTGTCACCCGACACGCGCATCTTGCGGTGGGACAATGATTCCGTCGATTCAACGCCGGAGTAAACATCATGCTGACGCCCGTCGCCACACGCCCCGCCGCACCGCCCCATGCCACGGGCTGGGCGCCTCGTCAGGCTGCGCACTGCTCGTCGTGCGCGATGCGGCACCTTTGCATGCCGCAAGGCCTCGCCCCCGAGGCGCTGAGCCGCCTCGAAGCGGTGATCTGCGCCGCGCGTCCCGTCAAGCGCGGTGAAGCGCTGTTCCGCGAAGGCGATGCGTTCGACAACCTGTATGCGGTCCGTTCCGGTTCGCTGAAAACGGTTGCGACGCGTCACGACGGTCGCGAACAGGTCACGGGCCTCCATCTCGCCGGCGAAGCGCTCGGCCTCGACGGCATCTGCGACGACACGCATCCGCGCACCGCCATCGCGCTCGAAGACAGCTCCGTCTGCGTGATTCCGTACGCCGCGCTGAAGGCGCTGTGCTCGGAAGCCGGCTCCATGCAGCTGCGCATGCACAAGCTGATGAGCGAGCAGATCGTGCGCGAAACGTCGCAAGCGATGCTGCTCGGTTCGCTGAATGCCGAAGAGCGTGTCGCCGCGTTCCTGCTCGACGTGTCGTCGCGCTATCTGAAGCGCGGTTACTCGCCGTCGGAATTCAATCTGCGGATGACGCGCGAAGACATCGGCAGCTATCTCGGCATGACGCTCGAAACGGTCAGCCGCACGCTGTCGAAATTCCAGAAGCGCGGCCTCATCGAAATGCGCGGCCGCCTCGTTCAGATCGTCGACTTCGACGGCCTGCATCACGTGTGATCGTGCGACGCGCGGCGCCCGCGCTGCGCGCCGCGTTCCCGCCCCTCTCCCGCCTCTCCCCGCCGCGCCGTCAATCGAGAAACAGCGCGGCGCGCGCCTTCAGCGCTGCGCTGAAATCGTCGAGCCAGCCGATCGACAGACGCCAGCTCTGCCAGTAAAGCTCGATGTCGACGGTACGCCCGGCCGACATGTCCACCAGTTCGCCGGCCGCCAGTTGACGGTCGACCATCCGGTCCGGGCACATCCCCCATCCCAGCCCGGTTTCGCACGCGCGCAGATAGCCCGCGACGTGCGGTATCCAGTGCTGCGGCGGATCGAGATCGGCCCGCGTCACGCGCCGGATGAAGCGCGCCTGCAGCCCGTCCTTTGGATTGAACATCACGCACGGTGCGCGGCGCAGTGCGTCGCGCGTGATACCCGCGCCGAAATAGCGCGCATGAAACGCCGGCGAGCAGACCGCGCGGTAGCGAATGCGCCCGAGCCGCGTCGACCGGCAGCCCTGGATCGGCTCGGCCTGCGCGGTGACCGCGCCCTGCACGCTGCCGTCGCGGATGCGCTCGGCCGTATAGTCCTGGTCGTCGATCACCAGATCGAGCAAGGTCTCGCGCTCGGCGCAGAACGGCGCGACGGCGTCGACGAACCAGGTTGCGACGCTGTCGTCGTTGACGGCCACGCGCAGCGTCGGCCACGTCGACGCGAGCGGCCCCGGCAGCGCGGGCATCCGCCCCGACAGCTCGGCCTCGAGCAGCTGCACGCGTTCGGTATGCCGGCACAGCAGCGCCCCCGACGTCGTCGCGACGCACGGCTGACCGCGCTTCACGAGCACGCTGCCGACGCGCTCCTCCAGCAGTTTCACGCGCTGCGACACGGCCGATGGCGTCACGTTCAGTTCCTTGGCTGCGCGTTCGAACGACCCGTGCCGGATCACCGCCGCCAGCGCGTCGAGCAATGCATAGTCGAGCATTAGCGTTCCTTAATCGACATTAGCTGATTTAGCTTCTCTTATTCAGAGGATGCCCGCAGACTAGCGCTATCCGATCCATCCGTCTACTGCTCACCCACCATGAACTGGCTCGCTTTCTCCCATGGCGCCGCGCTGTGCGCGTCGCTGATCGTCACCATCGGCGCGCAGAACGCGTTCGTGCTCCGGCAAGGGATCATGCGTTCGCATGTCGGCAAGATCGTGCTGCTATGCGCGCTGTCCGACATGATCCTGATCGCCGCGGGCGTGGGCGGCGCGTCGGCGCTCGTCGAACGCTACCCGACGTTCGTCCATGCGGTGCTGTACGTCGGCCTTGCGTATCTCGCGTGGTTCGGGATCAATGCGCTGCGCCGCGCGTTCAAGCCCGGGCACGAAACGCTCGACGTGCGCGGCGACGCGGTCGCGCCGCCGCCGCAAAGCGCGCTCGCGATCGTGCTGATGACGCTCGCGTTCACGTGGCTCAACCCGCACGTATATCTCGACACGTTCCTGCTGATCGGCACGGCCGGCGCACGCGAGCCGGAAGGCGCGCGGCTCGCGTTCGCGATCGGCGCGATGTCGGTCAGCATCGTCTGGTTCATCGGGCTCGGATACGGTGCACGACTGCTCGCGCCGTGGTTCCGCAAGGCCGTCGCATGGCGCGTGCTCGACGGTGCGATCGGCAGCATGGTGCTGTTTCTCGCGGCCGTGCAGCTGCGATAGCGCGCACTCGCTCGCGCTGCGATCACGCGTCGATCTCGGCGGCCGCAGGGCGCCGCCGGCGCGCCGCTCGCCGATCGGCGATCGGCGAGTGCTGTCCGCCATCTTCCGCAATCCGTCCGTTATCGCGCGTTGCCGCCCGTTCCTGCACAAATCGAATCGATCGGTGACAATGGACAGGTCCCGCGGCAACGTCGACACGCTGCCGCGCCCGCCGCTGCCGCGCGACGGCGACGCCCACGCCGGCGCGTCGCTCCCGCGGCTTCGTTCCGTCAATCGCATACACGGAGAGAAAGATGGCCCTACGTACCCTCGGCACGTCCAGCATTCAGGTTTCGCCGCTCGCATTCGGCGGCAATGTGTTCGGATGGACCGTCGACGAGAACGCGTCGTTTTCGCTGCTCGACGCGCTCGCCGACACCGGCATCAATTTCATCGACACCGCCGACGTCTACTCGGCCTGGGCGCCCGGCAATCGCGGCGGCGAATCGGAAACCATCATCGGCAAATGGCTGAAGCGCTCCGGCAAGCGCGAACAGGTCGTGATCGCGACCAAGGTCGGCATGCTCGAAGCGCGCGCGGGCCTCTCGAAAGACAACATTCTGAAAGCCGCCGACGATTCGCTGCGCCGCCTGCAGACCGACTACATCGACCTGTACTTCTCGCATCGCGATCTGCCCGAGACGGCGCCGCTCGAAGAAACGCTCGCCGCGTATCAGACGCTGATCGACGCAGGAAAAGTGCGGATCATCGGCGCATCGAACTACAGCGGTGCGCGTCTGCGCGAAGCGGCCGAGATCAGCCGGCGCGACGGCCTGCCCGCGTACCAGGTGATCCAGCCCGAATACAACCTGTACGACCGCGCCGAATACGAGCGCGATCTCGAGCCGGTCGTGCGCGACCTGAAGCTCGGCGTCGTCAACTACTACGCGCTGGCGAGCGGTTTCCTGTCCGGCAAGTACCGTAGCGAAGCCGATTTGAAGAAGAGTGTGCGCGGCAGCCGCGTCGCCGGCTATCTCGATGCGCGCGGGCTGCGCATTCTCGCGGCGCTCGACGCGGTATCGGCAAAGCACGGCACGCAGCCGGCCGCGATCGCGCTCGCGTGGCAGATCGCGCGGCCGACGATCACGGCGCCGATCGCGAGCGCGACGTCGCTCGCGCAACTCGCGCTGCTCGGCGAAGCGCTGCGCGTGCAGCTCGATCAGGACGACGTCCGACAGATCGACGAAGCGAGTGCAGTCTGAGCGGGGTGCACGCGGCAGGCGATCGCGCGGATCGGACTCAGCACGCGCCTCCGCGCATCGCCCGCCGCATCGGCGGGCCGGCAACCGGCGCCGCCGATAACCGGCGCGCGGCGTGTGCGGCCGGGCGCGGCCGTTTCGACGTCCGCGATGCGTACCGCGCCCTTCGATAGAGTCGTCGTCGAATGCGTTGTCCTGCAACCGGCGGGACGCCGAAGCACGACAGTGCCGATGCCGCCGCGTCGCCGACGTGCGACCCAGCCGGCCTTTCGGCGAGCGGCAAACGGAATTCGGATAAGTCGATGCCGTGCCGCGCCCGGCACGCACAAGCGGCCCGCCGGCGTCGTACCCAATTCACGGCTATCGACGGAAAATCGGCGGACAAAACCGAGCCCGGCATGTCCGATTCGGCCCGACGTGATCGCGACCTCTGGAACCGCCGGCTCGTGAAGATGGGTCTGTTCAAGAAGATCGGGCCGCCGGTCGGCTCGTTCCTGCATCGTCTGTTCGGACGATTCGGCGCCAATGCGCCGTTCACCGGGTTTTATCCGGCCGACATCATGAAGCTCATGACCGACAGCGCGACCGACAACGTCGGGCGCGACGACGGTATCCGCAAGCTCGCGCAGACCGGCCTTCCGGCGATGAAGGGAGCGATTCGCCACCGCCTCATGCCGACCCGTTGGACCCGATCCCGGCCGGGACGCGGGCCACCACCCGAATCACACGCCCCGTTCGCAATCCGTCCAGTACGCAAACGGATCGCGATGACGCGGGTAGTGCGCATCGAGCCACTTCAGCAATGCTGCACGCGCATTGTCCAGATCGGCGCGGGATGGCGAACTGGTCATTTCATGCACTTCCGTGGAAGTCTCCCGGTCGATCACGAGACAGCGCCAGTCCGGGCCGTCGAGGTCCGGATCGTCGGACGCCCGCGACGACTTGCCCCAGCCGAAACCCCTGCGCGCATCGATGTAGTACCGTGGCTGCACTTTCAGATAAGACATGTCGCCGCCTTGCAGGCTGCTCTCCGCGCGCAGCACGTCGCGCGCGTCGACGATCTGCGTGACGCCCGGCAACCGGCGCACGCGCCAGCCGGCAGGCAGCGTCGCAACGGCCTGCACGTTGTCATAGGCGCCCCACGTCAATCCCCATGCTTCGGCCATCCGCTTCATGAACGCGTCGGCGTTCGGATAGCCGCGCAGCTGAATCCGCGTCGACACGGTGACATCGAGTCCCGCGCGAACGCCGGCATCGGTGGACGCGGGTGCGAACGGGTCGCCGGGACGCGCGCCGTCGCTACCGCCGGCGGTCGGCACATCCGAAAACAACTGGTCGAGCGCCGCGCGCGCCTTTGCCGACTTGTCCGTTCTACTCATTGCGAATTTCCTCTTTCGTTCGATCTTCATCGCGAAGCGGGGCCGGGCGGAAGCCCGCCGCGTATCGGCATGGAAACCCGGGCGGGTTTCACCGAATGCGATTTCTCGCGAATGTGTGACCGTATTCTGTCAGGAAACAGTCGGGCGGGCTAAACCGCGTTGGCAATCTTCGTCGTCGCGATGGGACGCGTGGCTCGAGGCGCAGCGCCGACGACCGGCACCGGGTCGAGATGATGCGATCCTCGTCGTCGGCGTAGATCGGTTCACCGTGAACGGCCTTCAACGTCATGATCGCCAGCGTGCGGGGAAGTGAGCCTATTGTCCATCACATCGCGACGGCGGCCACAGAAACCGGCCAACCTGCACGCGACGATTGCAGATTCCGACCGTTACGCCCCCGCCCAAGCGACACCGCGATGGACTACGCACGGCATTACGGCACTTCGCTTCTGCGCTGCATGCGTGAAGACGAATTCAACGAGCGCAGGATCGGTCAACCGGCAGCGCGACATATGCGACGATCTCGATGCGCATCCCCGGCACGACGAGACCCTTCGCGATAACCGTCGACCGGTTCGGATAGGAATCGGCGAAGAATTCGCGGTAAACCCGATCTACCGTGGGAACGTCGTCCACGTCCACAAGCGTCACCAATACCTGGGCGACACACGACAGATCCGAGCCGGCGGCCTCGACGGCCATTTTCAGATTCTGGAATGTCAGGCGCGCTTGCATCGCAATGCCCCCCGTATGCACGGAGCCATCGCTACGCACTGGACCGTGCGCAGTGAACAGCAAGCCCGCAGCCTTGGTTGCCCATGAAAAGGGTTGTGCTGGCTTGGGCAAGCCGATATCGATCACTTCTTTCATTTCGATGTCTGATCCAGCAATGGGTTGAGCCGTCACCGGTTTGCGATGTGACGCGGAAGCAGAAGTACGAGGATTGCGCTGACGCACAATGCGAAGGCGAAGGCCAGCAACCCTGCCATCGTGCTATGCGTCGCATCCTTGATCCAGCCGAAGAAGGCCGGCGCGAAAAAGCCGGCCAGATTGCCAATGGAGTTGATCATCGCAATGCCGGCCGCCGCACCCGCGCCGCCAAGCAACCTGGCCGGAATTCCCCAGAAAACGGGTGCTGCCGGGAAGATTCCAATGGCGGCCACGCAAATCGCGATCATGGCGACGAAAGTCTGGTCCGGCCATAGCGCGGCACCGGCCAGTCCCAGTGCACCGACAAATCCGGACAGCGCGATATGCCACCGCCTCTCGCGCCGGCGATCGGCGCTTCGGCCCAATGTCACCATCGCAATGGCGCCAGCAATATTGGGGCCGGCGCTCAACAATCCGATCTGAAGCGGGTGGGAGATTCCGGACAATTTGATCAGCGTCGGCAGCCAGAAAACCAGGCCGTACATGCCCAGGCCTATCAGAAACAGAATCGCGCCCAGATACCACATGCGCCAATCCGTCAGCGCGCCCGCGATCGACGTGCGTTGAGCTTCCACGCGCTCTTGCGAAAGCGCGTCGGTCAGCACACGTCGCTCCTGCTCATCCAGCCATTTCGCGTCTGCGATGCGCTCGGTCAAATAGAACATCGTTGCGACGCCCAGTATCAACGACGGCACCGCCTCGATCAAAAACAACCACTTCCATCCGGCCAGCCCGAAGGCTCCGTGCAACCCCTGCATGATCCATCCAGACAAAGGGCCGCCAATGATGCTTGCAAGCGGAAAACCGATCATGAATAACGCGATGACCTTGCCCCGGCGTGCAGAGGGGTACCACCGGGAAAGGTACAGAATCACGCCCGGAAAGAACCCGGCTTCCGCTACGCCCAGCAGAAAGCGCAAGACATAGAAACTGGCTGGCGTGCGGACGAACATCACGGCTGCCGACAGGATCGCCCACGTAATCATGATGCGGGCGATCCAGATGCGCGCGCCGATCCGGTGCAACAGGATGTTGCTCGGCACCTCGAACAGGAAGTAGCCAAGGAAGAAGATCCCTGCCCCGATGCCGTAGGTGGTTTCGCTGAAGCCCAGATCACTCGACATCTGCAGCTTGGCAAAGCTGATGTTGACGCGATCGAGGAAGGCCCCGACAAAACAGAGCAACAAGAATGGGATCAAACGCCGCGTGACCTTTGCATACAGCTTGTCCAGGGTGCCGTCGGTCAAAGCCGGCGAGGACGACGCAGGCGTTCGCGTTACTGCCGATGAGTCATAGGTCATGCCGGTCTCCGAGGGTCCTTGCGCGAATGGATACGTACACGGCCCGTTGCGCGAACGGCGGCCGCTGCAATATGCGAATGCGTTGGCGTGCCACAGGCTGTTTCGCCTGATTTGCGCGGCTCGCTGTTCAGGCGGTTCGATCGGTGACGGGCATCGTGAAGATCCGGTCGCGGTTGAGCAGGAGGCCCGGATCGAACAGGCGCTTGATTCGACGCATTGCGTCAATCTCGACGCGACTGCACGTGCTCTCGAAGTAAGGCCTCTTCTCGAATCCGATACCGTGCTCGGCTGAAATCGAGCCGCCGGCCTCCACCACATGGCGATAGACCGCGGCCTTGATGTTGTCGGTGACGGACGCATCGTCAATGCCAATCACCCAATGGACGTTGCCGTCTCCCAGATGACCGAACGTGAGCGTGCGGCAATCGGGGGATAGCCGAAGCAGGTCTGCGCGCAGGCGGGCCATGCAGTCGACCAGATGCCGTGCGGGGATACTGATATCGAACGAAATGGAAGGCCCGAGCGCATGCGCGGCCTCGCCCGTCGACTCCCGAATGCGCCAGAATGCCTCCGCCTCGCTAAGCGACTGCGCGAGCACGATGAACGGGGTCCCCACGGTTTCCGCGATCGTTTCGAGTGCTTCGAGCAGGCGGCTTTCGTCGCGACCGGTATCGCGGTCGAAGCCCGACATTTCAAGCAGGACGAGATGGCTGCCCGCGCCATCGAATGGATCGCGACCCACCTTCAGGCATTGCGTGACGAAGTCGAAGTAGTCGCGCCACATCACCTCGAATGACGTCAGCATCGGCCCCAGGCTGGCGCGACACGCACGCAGCGTCGAAAACACCTGCTGCAATCCATCGACCGCGATCAGTGCGGTATGCCGGCTGACCGGTAGCGGCTGCAGACGCAACACGGCGCGAGTGACGATGCCAAGCGTACCCTCGGAGCCGACGAACAACTGCTTGAGATCGTAGCCGGCGTTATCCTTCAACACACTGCTGAGGTGCGAGAGCAGCGAGCCGTCCGGCAATACCACCTCAATCCCGAGCACCGACTGTCGTGTCATGCCGTATTGCAATACGCGGTTGCCACCGGCGTTCGACGCAATCATGCCGCCGATCTGGCAGGCGCCACGACTGCCAAGATCCACGGGAAAGAACAGCCCGTGCGCTTGCGCAGCTTGCTGAACCGTTTCGAGCGGAACACCGGCCTCGACGGTCATCGTTGCACCGATCTCGTCGACTTCGATAATCCGGTTCAGCAGCTCCAGTGACACAACGACTTCGTCGTTCTGCGGCGCGGCGCTGCCCACCAGCCCGGTCATGCCTCCCTGCACGACCGAACGAATTCCAGCGGCGTGCAGACGCTGCATCAGTGCGGCCACCGCCTCGGCCGTGCGTGGACGCAGTACCGGCGCCGGGACGCCATACGCACCGCTCCAGTCGGTGTGATATTTCGGGCCGGCGTCTGCCGCATTCAGAAACGCAACCTGCCCGTCGAGGGCAGCGCAGATATCGGCAAGGCGGTGTTCAAGCGCGGTGCGCGCTTCTGTTGCTGTAGACATGCGAGTTCCAGAGAAGAGGCGCTTGCAGGATCGGACACCACGCGGTAGCGGCAATCGCCGACAGCATGGGCAACGATATGGCATGACATTGCCGGTCAATCACCGCCGTATCAGGGGCAACATGAGTCGTGCGGCGACGCCAGTACGCAGCCACGGAACCAGGCTATGGATCGCTTGTGCAGCGGCACGTTTTGTCCGACATAATTTACGCTGAACTCGCAATTCTCTGAGAAACAGCGAAATTTCCCGAATTATTGTCGGACAATGTTGGAGCGTCAATCGAGATTCCGTCGAGGTTTACCCTAGCCAGATCGATTGCGCAGCTTTGGATCCGTGACGGCGGCGGCATTCGCCAACGGGCAGGAAATGTCGGACAATCGCTCGGAATCTCGCCAGCCGACGCCTCATGCGCGCAAAGCTGGCCTGACACGATGAGCGGCGGTACTGGTCTTGAGATCGTCGAATCGTTCTTGCCACGGAGCGCCGTTTGGCCGCGCCGAACAAGCGACGAGCGACGCGCGATACGGGCGATTTCGGGCATTCCCGTAGAATGAAATTCAGGTCAAGGGTTGCCACAAGAGCGGCGGCTCGCCGCGTCGCGCGACGCCGGTCTCGTGGCAACGCATGCGCGTGCCCCATGCAAACAGACCCTATGGAGTCAGTCAGAATGTCAACGGCCCCCGAAACCGGGCAATCGCACGAGCAATCTGCCGCGCGAGTGGATCAAGAACGCAGCGTCGCCGACTTCGTGTTCGAAGAGATTTCGCGTCGTGTTGTTGCCGGCGAGTACCGACCAGGCCAGCGGCTCGTCGAAGCCGATCTCACACGTGACCTTGGCGTGAGCCGCAGTTCCGTGCGTGAAGCGTTGCGTCGTCTCGAACACAACTCGTTTATCCGCCTCGAGCCGAATCGCGGCGCGACCGTTGCTGCGCCGAACCGCGCCGAAATAGAGGCAATGTTCCGGGTTCGCGAAGTGATCGCGGGGCTCGGCGCACGAGCCGCGGCCGAACGCATCGATCTACCGGGCAATCGCGAAAAAATCGCTGCGCTGTTGGAGCAGGTAACCGCGCAGGAGCACGCGAATCGTGTCGACAATCACCGAACCGAAAACGGCGTGTTTCATCGAACCATCAACACCATGTCGGGCATTGATGCGGTTGGCCAATTGATGGACCAGTTCAACTTTCCGATCCTTCACGCGATCTATTTTCGGGATCTCCGGCATGACCACTGGCGGTTGAATCTGGTCGACCACATGGATATCGGCCGAGCGATCCTGCACGGAGACGGCTACGCTGCCGAGCATTTCGCGCGCAAGCACATGCAGCGCATGGTGCCCATCGCCATCGAGATTTGCGAGCAACTCGCTATTGGCCCAAAGCGGCGAAGCTAAATGCTGGCCGGCCGATCCGGCTATCGGCCGGCACCGGTGTGGCGAATCGCATGCGCGCAAACCACAATGAACCGTGCGATTCATCGACCCGCGCGACAGAATGGATCAGCTCTGCGGCTCGAGCGCATGCGTGACAAGCGCGTCGATCGTACCGTCGTGCCGAAATCCCGCTTCGATCGCACGGCGATCGGTCAGCGGCGGTTGCCGTCCGAAAAGCCGTTCGATCCGTTCCACCGGCGCGTAATCGATGTCGAACGCGCCGAAGCGCCGGACCAACGCATCGACGATCTCCCGAACCGACAGATGCAGCACCGGCGGCGTCCACACTCGGCCCGCGTGCAGGCCGTCCGCGGACATGCGTGCCGCGTGCAGCAGGTTGTCGACACAGCAGCTGCGCGACATCCACCACGCGGTGGCCGAAGGCGAAACGGGACACGTATAAGGCTGGCCGCTCTGTGCCGCGCGAAAAATCTGGCTCATGAACGCGGATCCATGTCCCGCGGAAAGCGCCGGACGAGCCACGATGCCCGGCAGGCGTAACGCACGACCATCGAGCTTGCCGCGTCGCGTCCAGTCGGCAAGGATCAGCTCGCCAACCAGCTTGTGCACGCCGTAGCTCATCGTCGGGCGCGGTACGGTGTGCTCGTCCACGGACGCGGGCAACGACTCGCCCAACACCGCCACGCTGCTGGCATAGACGACGCGCGCCGCACGCCCGTGCTCCGTCGCTTGCGTGGCCAGACGTTCGAATAGCGCGAGCATCCCCGACAGATTCACGCGGTCGCCCTCGGCCGGTTCGGCTTCCGCCTGCGAACCGGGCAGGCTCGCCAGATGAAACACGACGTCGACAGGTGTCGACAGCGGCGGCTCGAGCATCTCCGGGCGGCTGAAATCGCCGACCAGCGCCGTGATTCGCGCATCGTCGCACGGCCATTCCGCTTGCCGGTCGACCCACAACAGTTCCGACACGTCGCCCGGCTCCGCGATACCGTCGCGCAGCAGCCGTTCGACCAACGCCGTTCCGACAAATCCGCCCGCCCCGGTCACCAGCACTCTCATGGCCGAGCCTCCTCATCGTCGGCGCGCGGCGCGCGCACCACCCGCTGATCGATGGTGCCGAACGGTGCGTTGCCGGCGTCGTCGCGCGCCGTCATCCTGACCCGGTCGCCAAAACGCATAAACCGCGTGCGCGCGGCGCCTTCGTCGATCATTTCGATCACGCGTCGCTCGGCGATGCACGCCGAGCCCGCGTTGCGGTCGGCATTCGACACCGTGCCGGACCCGACGATCGTTCCCGCCGACAGACGACGCGTGCGGGCCGCATGCGCGATCAAGTCACCGAAGCCGAAGTTCATCTCGCGGCCGTGCGGATGACCGAACCAGCGGTCGTTCCATTCGACGTGCAGGCTCAGATGCACGCGGCCGTCGCGCCAGTGGTCGCCGAGTTCGTCGGGGGTGACGGCAACCGGTGCAAAGCTCGTGGATGGCTTGGCCTGCAGGAAGCCGAAGCCCGTCTTCATTTCGTGCGGACCGAACGCCCGAAGGCTCCAGTCGTTGAGCTGTACGATCAGGCGGATGCAGCGCAGCGCAGCGGCGGCCGATACGCCCATCGGCACGTGTCCCACCACCACGCCGAATTCACCTTCGAAGTCGATGCAGTCGGCCTCGTCGGGCAAGGGCACGTCGCTCGCCGGGCCGAGGAAGTCGTCGCTCGCGCCCTGATACATGACCGGCACCGTATCGAACATCGGAATCGGCGGCGTATTGAACGCCTGCTCCATCAGGCGGCCGTGATTCAGAAACGCCGAGCCGTCGCACCACTGCGGACTGCGCGGCAAGGGCGCGGCGCATGCGGCCGGATGGAACGGACGCGCATCGCGCACGCTGCCGGCGTTCAATGCGTCGTAACGCGCCTGCAAGCCGGGCGCAAGCGCGTCCCAGCGATCGAGCACGTCGGCCAGCGTCGTTGCGATCGGCGCAGCGTCGACAGCATGGCGCAGGTCGCGCGACACGAGCAGCAAGCGCCCATCGGCGCCACCGTCGGGCAAGGTCGCGAATTTCATCGTGCACCTCCATGTGCGGGCACGTCGAGCACGGCGGCAAGCGCCGGATCGTAGACGCCGTCGATCAGCACGAACAGCATCCGGCATGGACGGCCCGAGCGGTTCGCCCAGGCATGGTTGGTCCCCCGCTGAATCACCACGCTGCCCGGCGCGAGTGCGACTTCGGCATCGTCGAGAATCAGCGTCATTTCGCCTTCGATCACCACGCCGTAGTCGACCGACTCGGTGCGATGCATCAGCGGATGCGGCGAGCCGGCCTGCACCGTCGACGCTGCGGCGTCGCCGATCTCGCTGAACGCGTCGTGCATTTTCGTCGCGCCGTGTGCGAGAAACTCCGGCGTATCGGGGGGAATGTCGACGAAGCGCATACGGGTGCCCTCCCTGGGCGGCGGCAGCATGAGCGCGCCCACCGTGGGATCCGCGCCATTGTCGACCGTGGCGGGGCTCGACGACGTGCTCCAGACTTCGTGGAACACGGTGCCGGGAATCGCGGCGATTTCCACCACGGTAGGCAGTGGACCGTCGGATGCGACGACTGCGCGGCCGTCGGTGTCGTGTCCGGTCACCACGCGACGAATCGCTGGAAAGCTCATGCTGCCGCCTCCCCGTCGGTGTCGTCGAAAATCGCGACGGCGCGCGTCCACCCTGCCGACGCGCCGCGAATCTTGTGCGGGAAGCAACTGATCGTGAAGCCGGTCGGCGGCAACGCCGTGAGGTTGTGCAGCTTCTCCAGATGGCAATAGCCGATATCGCGCCCCGCCTTGTGCCCTTCCCAGATCAGCGACGTATCGCCCGTTTCCGCGATCTTCTGCGCGGTATAGCAGAACGGCGCATCCCAGCTCCATGCATCGGTGCCGGTCAGGCGCACGCCACGCTCGAGCAGGTACATGGTCGCTTCGTAGCCCATCCCGCAGCCCGCATTGACGTAGTCGTCGTGCCCGTAGCGCGACCCGGCCCGCGTGTTCACGACGACGATATCGAGCGGTTGCAGTTCATGGCCGATGCGCGCGAGTTCGGCCTCGACGTCGGCCGCCGTCGCGACGTAGCCGTCCGGAAAGTGCCGGAAATCGAGCTTCACGCCCGGCTGGAAGCACCATTCCAGCGGCACCTGATCGATCGTGATGGACGGCCGCGCTTCGCCCAGGCTCGCATCCATCGTCGAGTGGAAATGCCACGGCGCGTCGAGATGCGTGCCACTGTGGGTCGTCAGCGTGACCCACTCCGCGGCGGCCGCTTCGCCGTCGGGATAGTCCTCGGGTTTCGTACCCGGCAGCATCGCCATGAATTCGGGCAGCGTGTCGCCGTGCTTCTGATAGCGGATCTTCGGCGCGAGCGGCGGCGGATCGGAGAGCACGTCGTTCTCGAGATAGATGGAGAGATCGACGAACCGTCGAACGGGCTTCATGTTCAGACTCCTTGGGATGGGGAGGGGCGATCGAGCCGCGAAAAGCAGATCGCCGCAGCGGCAGCGATCAGCACTGCGGCGAAACCGAGGCTGCCGTAGCCGAACTGCTTGACGAGCGTGCCGCCGAGCAGCGGACCGATGGCGGCGCCCGTCATCAGCATCGCCGGCGTCGCGGCAACGGCGCGACCGGTGCGGTCGATGCGCGCCAGCATGCCGAACGCGAAGGTGTGGGTGAAGATCATCACGGCGGCAAAGACCGAGGTGGCCGCCGCGTACGGCGCGAACGCCGCGCTTTGCGTGATGACCAGCGCGAGCGCGGCCTGTACGACGGCGCCGGCCTGCACGACCTTGCGGCCCGGCACGCGCGTTTCGAGCAGTCCGGCGACGGGAGCGGGAAACAGGTTGACGAAGCCGAGCGCGATCAGCGTCGCGATCACGGCACTCAACCCGAAGCCGCGATCGAGGCCGATGCGCTGCACGAAACTGAACAGCATCGACTGCGTCAGCGCCATGCAGCCGACGCCTGCCATGCCGAACCAGACGGCGTGCTCGAAGCGACGCTCGACGCCGGCTGCCGTGCTGCGGCGCGCCTGAATCGACGGAAACGCGAACGCGCACGCAATCGTGGCGACGCCCATCACGCTCGCAAAAACGCGAAACAGCATCGGGCCGCCATGTGCTGCGATGAGTCCCGGCACGATACCGAGAAACGCGATCGCAAAGATGCCGAGCGCGAGGCCGGCGACCGCGAACAGACGATGCGGATTGCGGCTTCGTCCGACGGTGCCGTGCGTGAAGCTCAGGCCGCATCCGACGGCGACGCCCGCGGCGGCATGCAGGGCCGCCATCGTCGGATAGCGATCGGCCGATACGGAGGCGATGCCGAGAAACGCGCACGCGGCCATGCCGAAGCCGACGGTCGACATCGCGCGCGCCGGCAGGCGATTCAAGCGCGGGGAGAAAAACACGCTGCTCAGAACGGCGCCGGCCAGGAACAGCGTGGCGAGCAGGCCCGCCTTCTGCGGATCCAGCCGATACGCGCCAATCAACGTGCCGACCCAGACCGGCAAGGCCACCAGATCGACCATGCCGGCGCAATGCGCGAGCATCAGCGCGACGGTGCCGAGCGCGCCGAGCCGCGTCGTGTCGGCCGGTATCGACAGGTCGGCAGCTGCCGGCGTCGTGGGGGAAAGGTTCGGCTCCATCGTGCCTCCGCTTGCGTCAGATGTCAGATCGGCCGCGCGAGACTCATGTGCGTCTCGTGCATGATGCGTCGGTGTTCCTCCTTGTCGCCGCCGGCGATCTCGATCTCGCCAAGGCGCCCGGAGTTTTCCACGACCATGCGGCAGCGCTCCCAGCGGCGCGCCTGGAATGCCTGCAACGCGGCTTCCACCGTCGCACCGCGCCCCAGCTCTTCGGCAAGCACGATGGCGTCCTCGATGCCGATGCCCGCCCCCGCCGCCATATGCGGCGTGGTCGCGTGCACCGCGTCGCCGACCAGCACCACGCGTGCGCTGAACCAGGGCGCCGGCAGCAGCAGGCTTTCGAGCGGCCGGTAGTTGACGCGCGATTCGGCGCCGATCTGCGCGCGGATGGACCGGATCAGCGGCACGTCGAACGCCGCCAGCAACTCGGACAGCATGCGCGGCCATTCGGCGGGATCGATGTGGTCGTTGGTCGGCCTGTCCTCGGTGACGAAGACGTACATTTCGTCCCGCGAGACCGGATTGACGCCCGCCTTGATCCGGTGTCCCAGCCACATCGTCGCGCAAGCGATCTCCGCCGCGCGCGGCACCACCGCGCGCCACACGCCCTGGCCCGTATAGCGCGGCTTCGGCGCATCGGGAAACGCGGCGGCGCGCACTTTCGAGTAGAGGCCGTCCGCTCCGACCACGAGGTCGTAGGTGCCGTGCGAGCCGTCCGTGAACGCCACGTCCACCCGATCGCCGCGCGGCTCGAGCCGCGAGAACGTACAGCCGAGCTTCACGCGCACGCCTGCGGCGCGTGTCGCGTTGGCGAGAATATCGGCCAGCACCGGACGCATGATCGCGCCGCCGCCGGGAACGTCCTCGCCGGCCACGCGCGGCGTCGGCAGCGTGCCGATCGGCCGGCCGCCGGCCGTGTACAGATTCACGCCGTCGCCGCCGTGGCCACGTTCGAAGAACGCATCGAGCACGCCGACCGTGCGCAGGGCGCGCAACGTGGGCCCGCCGATGCTGATGCCGGCACCGTACGAGCGCCAGCCCGGGTCGATCTCGACGAGGTCGACCGCGAGGCCGAGCTTCGCGCACTGGATCGCCGTCGCCATACCGGAAAAACCGCCGCCTATGACGAGGACGTGTTCAAGAGGGGCTGCCATCTGGGTGTCTCCATGTTGTGTCTGGTATTGGGTGTCATGTCGCAATCAGCACGATGGCGCCGTCGTCCGTCACGTCGATCTCGACCGGCGTCAGCCGCTGACCGAGGCACGGGCCGAGTACGCACTCGCCGCTGGCGATGTCGAACTGCGCACCGTGCGCGTGGCAGACGATGCGGGTGCCGTCGCCGCTCAGGTAGGCGTCCTTGCGCCAGGCCATCGGCGTTTCGCCGAAAAAGTGCGGGCACGCGTCGCGATAGGCACGCACCTGCGTGCCGTACCGCACGACGAACAGCGTGTCGTGTCCGCGCCCGTCCGGATCGAAGCCCCGCGCACCGGGATCGGGCAGATCGTCGATGCTCGCGAGACGAATGCGATCGGGATAGGTGTCGGACATGGCAGAACGATTCTCGCGTTCAATCCGACGTCGCCGCTGCCGCCCCCGGCGGAGGACCGCCCGGCGCCCACTTCTCGCGATGCTGGAACAGGAACAGTTGCGACGCGTCGGCGCCCATTGGCGCCTCGCGCGCGTTCCATGTGTCGTCGTGCAGATCCATGTCGGCGTCGTATTCGACGTGACAGCCGAGCGGGCTGTTGAAATACCAGAACCAGTTCGAGCCGAATCGATGACGCCCCGGCCCCCAGAACGACTGGTAACCCTTCTCGACGAAACGCGTGCCCGCCAGCAGAACCTCGGTCGGTCCGCCCATATGGAACGTGAAATGCTCGCAGCCCTTCATGAACGGCGGCGTCTGAATCATGAACAGCGTGTGATGGTCGAGCGTGCCGGCCGGCTGCAGGAACGGGCCGACGCCCGTGAAACGGTCGGTACAGCGAAAGCCGAGACGCTCCACATAGAACGCTTCGGCCTTCGCGGCATCCGGCACGAAGTAGACGACGTGCGACAGCGTGCGCGGCGTCAGCACGGCATCGTCGCGCACCGCCACGACGTTCGGTGCGCGCTGCGCGGGCGCGCCGGGCGAATTCACGGGCTCGGCCGGCAACGCGAGCGAACGGCGCGCGGTGACCTGGAAGCCGATCGCGAAGCCCATGTCGTCGAACGATTCGATCGATCCGTCGGCGAGTGTGGTCACTTCGCGGTCGCGACGCAGTTCCGCCGCGATGGCGTCTATCGTCGCGGAATCGGCGACGCCGTAGATCGTCTTGCGCAGCATGCTTGCCGTGCCGAGCGCAGGCGGCAGCGCCGGATCGTCGCGGCGCGCGATATCAATGCCCGTTCCGTCGAGTGCCTCGAAACGGCCGCCGGTTTCGTCGCTGCGCACCGGTAGCAGTCCGTAGTCAAGCAGATATTGGCGGCAGGCGGAGACGTCGTCCACGCCGAAGACCAGCGTATCGGGTCCGATGATGTTCATGAGATGTGCGTGCTCGAGAGGGATGAAAGCGTCAGAGCGACGTGCGTCCGCCGAGCGTTTCGGCGACCCAGTCGGCGATGAAGTGCCCTGCGTTGATCGAGTTGTCGAAGCTCGAATGCTGGACGCCGCCTTCGCGCTCGGTGAAGATCTTGAGCTCGCGCTTGGGGCTGTTCACGAGTTGCTCGTACGTGCGGTGAGCCCATGCGACCGGGATCTGCGAATCCTGCGAGCCGTGCGTGACGAGGAACGGCACCTTGATACGATCGAGCACGCCGTCGAGATGCACGTTTTCGGCGATGCGCATGAAGTCGTCGATATCTTTCGCACCCCAGACCCAGCAGACGTGCTTCCAGTAGTGCGGCACCGGGAAGTTGCCTTCGCGCTGCAGGCGTTTCTTCTGGACGTCGCGCCAGTCGTGGTTGGCGCCCCACACCACACCGCAAGCAAAGCGCGGCTCGAACGCGACTGCGCGCGGGCAGTAGTAGCCGCCGAGCGACACGCCTTCCATGCCGATCCGCTTCGGATCGACGTCGTCCCGGCTTTCGAGCCAGTCGACGATCTTGCTCGCCCAGACCTCCGAGTTGTATACCGCATTCAGGCCGTGCAGCCGCAACGCTTCGCCGGTGCCGGGCTGGTCGACAATCAACGACGATACGCCGCGCGCGGCCAGCCATGCCGGCAAGCCCACGAAGTACTTCATTTCCTTGGTCGAATCGAGCCCGTTGACCTGCACGAGCAGCGGCGCGCGCGCGTCGGCGCGCTTCGCTTTCACAAGGAGTGCGGACAGATGCTGGTCGCCGTACGGGATGGCGACGCGTTCGCAGTTCTCGCCGGCGAGCGCGATGCTCCTGTCGAACGTCTCCAGCGAGCGTCGGTAGAGTTCGACACGCCCCGGGGCATCGTGCGCGAGCATGCGCTCGGCCGTAATCAGGTAGATCGCGGCGCGCTTGTATTTCTCGCCTGCCGACAGCAGCCGCCCCAGCGCCTCGTCGTCCTGCGCGAGATCGCAAAGGCGATCGGCCTTCTCGACCCACGCTTCACGAAACGCACGCGTGCCGTCCGCGTCCGGCTGCCTGGCCGCTTCCTGGAGGGGCCCGCACATGTCCTCGATTTCGCCGATGCGCGCGCCCATTTCGATGGCGAGATTGACGGACAGATTCCAGACGTAGTTGGTAGGAAAGTATCGGAACATGCTGATTGCCTCGATTGAAATGGCGTCTTGCTCGACGACCGCGCCGACGGCCGCGTTCGCGCGCGCGGTCCGGCGCGCGACACGGTACTCAGCCCTTGCGCCCGAAGCCGGGCCACAGCGGGATGGCGACGTTCACCCAGATGCTGCTGCTCCTGGCCGTGTTGGCGGCATAGACTCCTTGCTGATAATTGACGTTGACGTTCCAGCTTCTCGCGTCGTACACGATCGACGGGCCGATGCCGAAGGTCCGCATGCGATTGCCCACCCGCACGCCGCCGGCCTTGTCGTCGCTGAACTGGTTCAGGTACGCGCCGACCACGCCAAGCTTCCACGGGCCGAAGTTCCAGCCGGCGTTGAACTCGGCGACGTAACCGTCTCCCGAGCTGTAGTTCGTCGTGCCGTTCTTCAGATTGAGCAGGAAGCGGTTCGCGAGCCCGACGTCGATTCCGTTGGGAACGTTGTAGCGAATCGAGATCACCGGCTGCACCGACGTGTAGCCCACCGCGACGCTCGATTTGACCGGGCTATAGGAACCCGTCTCGAATGCAACGTCGATTCCAGACGCAATCGCCAGGTTCGGCGCGAGATTCCATTGCAGCAACACAGGCGTCAGCGTGATGTTGGACAGGCCGTTTTGCGTGCTCGACTGCCCGAACACGGTGCTATGCAACGACACGACGGGGATGACCAGCTGCGTATAGACGTGGGCGCCGAGCAGCTGGAACGGATACGCCACCAGCAGACGCGTGGTTTCCGAAAACACCGACGTATGGAACGGAATCGGCAGTTTCTTGCCGTCGTTGCCATAGAGGCCGTTCGCAAAGCTGTAGTTGAACTGTTCGAGGGCGAACAGGCCGGGGATCGGCGGCAGGTTGGCGATGTTCGTCCCCACCGCTCCGGCCGGATACGGTGAGACGCCGCCTTCGAATGCCTGCGCCTCCTTCATTGGTCCGGTCGCCAACACGGCGCAACCGACAACGGCTGCGATCAGTTTCGTGGACATGCTGTCTCCTCCTGCTCGGAGGCGCGTTTGCGCCGCCCGTCGTCTCTTTTAATAGTGGAAAGCGCGGTGCACACGGCCGAGGTACAGCGGTACGGTCGAGCCTGAAATGCCCTGACGCTGGCCTCCCGATGCGATGCGCCGGCTACCGTCGCGTCGAGATGTGGCAAGGTTAAGATAGGCCGACGTATCCTAAAAATGGATTCGATCCATTGCCGATATCGACGGCGTCAATACTTTCAGGTTAAACCCTGATAGTGCATCCGGCGGGCCACGCGGCATCAGAGAGGAGAACGGAGACAGCACGCATGCGGTTCAACAAGCTCGACCTCAACTTGCTCGTTGCGCTTGACGCGCTCCTGAGCGAACAGAACATCAGCCGGGCGGCCGAAAAGATTCACCTGAGCCAGTCGGCGATGAGCAACGCGCTTTCGCGGCTGCGCGAATACTTCAACGACGAACTGCTCGTACAGGTCGGCCGCAAGATGGAGCCGACGCCGCGCGCCGAGGCGCTCAAAGATGCCGTGCGCGACATCCTCGTACGCGTCGACGCGACGGTGTCGGCTCAGCCCGAGTTCGTGCCGGCGCACGCGAATCGGCTGTTTCGCCTGTTCGTTTCGGACTACACGATGACGACGCTCATGCCGCATCTGTTCGAGCTCGCTTACAAGGCGGCGCCCGGCATCCGATTCGAGCTGCGCCCGCAGATCGCCTATCCCCACCGCGTGCTTGAACGCGGCGAAGCGGATCTGCTGATCATCCCCAAGGAGTATTGCTCGACCGAGCATCCGGCCGAGGTATTGCTCGAGGAAACCTACTGCTGCGTGATGTGGAGCCACAGCCTGCTCTCGCAAGGCGAGATGACGAGCGAGCGCTACATGGCGGCCGGGCACGTCGTCGTGCAGGTCGGCGACGCACAGACGGCGCTCGAGGACTGGTTCATGCAGCGGCTCGGCGTGATGAGGCGCGTCGAGGCGAGCACCTACAGCTTCGTGTCGCCGGCCCATCTGCTGGCCGGCACGGACCGGATCGCCACGATGCACCGGCGGCTCGCCGAAGAGGCCGCACGCAGCCTGCCGATCGTGCTGCGCGAAGTGCCGGTGCCGGTCCCGACGGTGGAGCAGGCGATGCAATGGCACAAGCACCGAACCTCCGATCCCGGGCTCGCGTGGTTGCGTGGGCTGCTGAAAGACGCTGTCGCGAAGATGGACGAAGGGCGTCAGGCCGCTCGCTGAGCCGGCGCGATCCGCCTGCGGCGCGAGCGAGTGGATCCGCATGATTTGCCGCGTATCGAGGCGACGCAGATGCCCGCAACCGTCCTTGTTCACGCACTCAAACGGGTATCCGGGCCGAGCCGCAGATCCGTGACCAATGTGCGCTCCGGCCGGCGCGACAACGTGAAACGGACGGAACGCGCCGGCCCTTCATCGCATCGTTGTCGGTCTGCATCGTGCCGACCATCTGCCGCATGCGGAGCGCCCCGCCATGTCGATCAGGCTCGACAGCCGATGCGGTTCAGAACGACTGATAGCAGGGTTGCCGAGCGATGCGATCGTCAATAAAGCGTGCGAACAATAGCCGATGAACATACCGATCGAGTGACGACCCACTCGTCCTCGTGCCGACTTCGCAGCAACTCGCCCACGTCCAGCTCGGCACGAAGATGGCGGCTTGGTACGCCGTCACGATTTCGACGCGGTATCGCCCGAAGTCGAATAGAAGATGCCGGACACGGGCATGGAGTTGCTCGTTCACGTGGCGCCGCCACCAAGACGCCAACTCATAGCCTGACGGGTCTTCAACACGCTTGGTCGCGACCGTGGTTGACGTCGCTTGTTGGACCCCATCTGGCACGCATCGCCGGCACTCGAGTCCGACGGCGATAACAGTCGCCCGTTCGACTGTTGCTGTCGGGCTCGAGCACATCGCTGGCATGCCGCGCAGGGCGCCCGCGAAGCTTCCGACGCCCAGTAGACGCAAGCGAGAAGCGCTACGTTGCGAAGTCCCGTCCAACGACCTGCCCCAGCCGTAGTCGCGAACGGTCCCATCCAGCCCCCAATAATCCCCTTGACGCTCTATCTTTCGATATATATCTTTAGATATGTTTTCCGGTATATAGGACACGATCATGCGACACAACCACTTCCGCGGCCATGCCCGATGTGACGGTCATGGTGCGCATGCGCGCCCTGACTGGATCGCCGGCCTCTGGCACGCAATCGGCCGCCACCGGCGCGGCCACGATCCATTTGGCGGCGGCGGCCCGTTCGGTGGCCGTGGCGGGCGCGGCGGTTTCGGCGACTTCGGTGACGACGGCATGCCGCGCGGCCGCCAGTTCACGTCCGACGATCTGCAGCTTCTGCTGCTCGCCTTGCTCGCCGAGCAGCCGAGCCACGGCTACGAACTGATCAAGGCGCTCGACACGCGCTCGAGCGGCTTCTACAGCCCGAGTCCGGGCATGGTGTATCCGGCGCTCACGTATCTCGAAGAAGTCGGCTACGTCGCGTCGCAAGCCGAAGGCAATCGCAAGCGCTACGCGCTGACCGACGCCGGCCGCACACATCTCGATGCACAACGCGAGCGCGTCGACACGCTGTTCGCTCGCCTCACGCATCTCGCGCGGAAGATGGAATTCATGCGCCGCGCATTCGCCGGCGAAGCGTCGGGCGCCGATGCGTCGGGCGCCGATGCGTCGGGCGCCGCAGCGCAGGACGAAGCACAGGCCGGCTGGCTGCCCGAGTTCGTCGACGCACGCGTCGCGCTGAAGCATGCGCTGCTGCACAAGAGCGCCGCATCGCCCGACGAGCAGCGGCGCATCGCGGCCATCCTGCGCCGCGCGATCGCCGAAATCGAAGGCCGGTCCGACGTGTAACGCGCGCCGCCCGTCACATTTCCTGGAGAACGGATTGAACACCACCCTTGCCGATCGCACCGTGACGCGCGTGCGCCACACACTGAAATTCCGCCTGCTGCAGGTGCTGCGCGTGCACGCGGTCACGCCGCATCTGCTGCGCGTCACGCTCGGCGGCCCGGATCTCGCCGATTTCGAATCGTCGTCGTTCGACGATCACGTCAAAGTGTTTTTCCCGGCGCCGGGCACCGAACGGCCCGCGTTGCCGACGCTCGGCGCGAACGGCCCCGTGTTTCCCGAAGGCGAGCCGAAGCCGGTCGCGCGCGACTTCACGCCGCGCCGCTTCGATCGCGCCGCATGCGAGCTGGATCTCGAATTCGTGATGAATCATCCGGGGCCCGCGTCGCAGTGGGCGGCACAGGCGCGGCCCGGCCAGTGGCTCGGGATCGGCGGGCCGCGCGGCTCGTTCGTCGTGCCGACCGGCTTCGACTGGCATCTGCTGATCGGCGATGACACGGCGCTGCCGGCCGTCGCGCGACGCATCGAGGAACTGCCGGCCGGCGCACGCGTCGCCGTCGTGCTCGAAGTCGCGGATCGCAGCGCGAAGATCACGTTCGACGCGCGCGCCGACGTGCACGAGATCTGGCGGTTCCGCGACGAAGGCAACGGCGACGCCCTGCTGGACGCCGTGCGCGACCTGCCGCTACCGGAGGGCGACGGCTATGTATGGGCAGCCGGCGAAGCGCTCGCGATCCGCGCGGTGCGCGCGCATCTGACCGGCGAACGCGGCGTCGACAAATCGCGCATTCGCGCGTCCGCGTACTGGAAGCGCGGCGCGGCGGCCGTACACGAGACGCTCGACGACTGACGCGCCCGCGCGGCATCGGGTTTTCGCTTCATGCAGGGCGCGCGGCAACCGCGCGCATCCGGACGCCGCGACCGGCACGGGCTTGGCAGCGGCATCGCGACTGGTATATATCTGTGTGAGCGGCGGCGCTGTCGGGAGACAGCGGCCGCCGCGTGCCCAGGAGCGCCCGATCATGACAAAAGAAAATCACGCTGCGCCTTTCGTTCGTCACCTGAAGATCGTCGGTTATTGCGGCCTTGCCGCGGTCGTCCTCGCGCTGTTCGTCGCGATGTGCGCGATCCTGAAGGAAAGCGCGCTCGAACGCGATGCGGTCGCGCAGCAGTCGACGGACACCACCGAACTGCACGGTACGACCGGGCCGTCCGCGACGGCCGAAGCGGCGAAGACGCCCGGCTGATTGCGTCGCGTCGCCGCGTGTGCGGCGCCTGCGTACCTCCGTGCTACCGCATTCGATTACGGCGCAGGCTGTCGACCCATGATCACGGCATGCACGGCGTCGCCGATCCGGTCGAGCGTATCGACCGCCCGCCGCGCATACAGATGCGCGGCCAGCGCGCCCGCCGTGCCGACCAGCACGCCGCCGGCCATGTCGAACGGCCAGTGCACGCCGGCGTAGATGCGCCCCCACGCAATCGCGAGCGCCAGCGCCGCCATCACCCAGCCCGTCGCGCGCGTCGTGCCGCCGAGCAGCATGCCGACCGCGACGCTCCATGCGAACGTCATGTGATCGCTCGGAAACGAGCTGTCGGGCGCGTGCGGAATGAGCTGCGTGCCGACGCCGGCCATGAACGGCCGCGGCGAGAACCACAGATGGCCGATCGCCTGCGCCAGCACGAGCGCGACGCACGCGCCGACGCCGGCCTCGATCGCCTGCCGGCGCGTCGTACGCTCGCCGAAGAGCCAGGTCAGCAGCAGCATCGCGGGCAATGCATAGACGACCCAGTCTGCGGCGAAGATCGCCAGGCGGGCGACACCCGCGTGCGGCGTCAGGCCGGCGTTGAGAGCGGAAAACAGCGTCAGATTGATGTTATGCATGAATCGGTTCTGGGACGGAAAGACTCGGCCGGATCGCCCGGCCGTCCGCGATGTTGCGACGGGCCGGCTTAAGCGATGCTTAATGCGGGCGCCGTACGGGACGCGTGCGTCCGCTGCGGCGAACGCACTTAGAACCCGCACTGCAACACAAGTTCACGCAATTGTCACATTCCGCGCGGTCGGCTCCCGAAAATCCTCCGCTCGTATCCCGAAAAACCTCACCTTGTTTCACATTTGCACGCGGCCGATGGTGCGATCATCGGCCGGCCGCGCGGCGATTCGCGCCGTCTCGACCATTCGCCTCAACATTTGCGCAGTCAATTCTTCAGAATGCGCAACAATTATTTCCGATTGCGGCATCGCACAACGGCGGCACACAGGCATAGGATTACGAGCAGTCTTCGACGAAGCGATCAACAACAAGGAGTCCGCATGAAAATCAGCGATGTCCGATCGAAAGCGTTTGCGATGCCATTGACGAGCCCCGCGTTCCCGATGGGCCCTTATCGTTTCGTCGATCGCGAATTCCTCATCATCACCTACCGCACGGATCCGGACCGTCTGCGTGAAATCGTGCCGGAGCCGCTGAAGGTCACCGAGCCGCTCGTCCATTACGAATTCATCCGCATGGCGGACTCCACCGGCTTCGGCGACTACACCGAAAGCGGCCAGGTGATTCCGGTCGAATACAACGGCCAGCCGGGCGGCTACACGCTGGCGATGTATCTGGACGATCACCCGCCGATCGCCGGCGGCCGCGAGCTGTGGGGCTTTCCGAAGAAGCTCGCGTCGCCGACGCTGCACGTGAACACCGATCACATCCTCGGCACGCTCGACTACGGCAAGGTGCGCGTCGCGACCGGCACGATGGGCTACAAGCACAAGGAACTCGACATCGTCGAACAGGCGAAGCGTCTCGCCGGGCCGAATTTCCTGCTGAAGATCATTCCGCACGTCGACGGCACCGCGCGCGTCTGCGAACTCGTGCGCTACTACATGCAGGACATCGTGATGAAGGGCGCATGGACCGGCCCCGCATCGCTCGAACTGTCGCCGCATGCGCTCGCGCCGGTCGCCGATCTGCCGGTGCTCGAGATCGTCGAGGCGCGCCACCTCGTCGCCGATTTGACGCTCGGTCTCGGCGAAGTCGTCTACGATTACCTGGCTCAGTAACCTCCGCAGTCGTTACTTCCTGTCAATCCTTTCACTACCGGAATTCGAACATGAGCAACCTGAATGGCAAGACCGCAGTCGTCACGGGCGCCGCG